>JACSSI010000011.1 GCA_014879345.1 Anaerolineae bacterium
TATTTCTGCCACAAATGTTTGAATCGCCGTCTTTGCTTCCATCGGAATGGTTGCCAGAATGCTGCCGGTGGAGGGCAAGGAAGAGCCATCGGTAGCTAAACGGCCGCCCTCTTGGCTCAAGGACAGCGCCTCCTGACCGGAGCCTGCTTCGTAATTGTTTCCGCCAAAACCATGAGATTCAATGGCGTTACCAAGGCTGTCGCTGTAGGCGCTGTAGCCTAAATGCCCTCCGTTGACTCGGAGGAGCTGGGTGGCGAATATTTCTTTTTGTTGCAGGCCATCATTGAAGACAATACGGAACTGGAGTGTGCGCTCCACATCCCGCCCGCCTTTTTCAAATAAGCCGGGAATATCTCTAAACCCGATCTTTTTGCGTCCGGTGAGGGTGCCGGCGGCTGCTTCGGCGACTGCTGCTTTCCAGGTTAAGGCGCAGCCAGCGGCGGGTGTGTCAAACGTGGAGGCATCTGGTTTGATGCCGTGAATGTCGTTCCAGGGTTTTATGCCGATGGCGCCTTGATTGTCATGCGGCACATCGACATATTCCCAATATTCAAATTCAAGGCCATAGACGGTGTTGGGTTTGGCATTTGCAGGTGTGACTGGATGTGTACCGGCATCAATTTCTACCCACACGTCCATAGCATGACCGAGTTGGCCTAAATTCCCGCGAGCATTGCTTACGTTAATGCCTGCATTGATAATTTTGGCGAGGTTGCTTTGGTTGTCTCGCCGCTGAATTTTGTGGGCGGCTGTTTGTTCTTTAACGGCCGTTTCCCCATTTACTCGTTTTGCTTGTACAGAACTGTGCTGCGGTACGGCTCCTTGCTGAATGGTGTGCGTGAGTTCGTGGGCGAGCAATTGTTGACCACTGCTGCTGCCTGGATTGTATTCACCTGTGCGAAAGAATACGTCTTGCCCGGTGGTGAAGGCGCGGGCACTGATGGAACGATTGATGGCGTCTGACGTACTGTCTGTATGGATCCGTACACCGCTAAAGTTTGCATTGAAGGCATTTTCCATTGGCTGGCGAATGGTGTCGGGCAGTGTTTGTCCATTGGAACGGCCGTTTTGGATGGCGCTTTCAATATCTGGTGTAATTTCACCACCTTTGGCACTCGCTTGCCGTTGCGCCTTTTCCGCTGATTTCATTTGCGCTTCTTCTTCATGATGGCGTTGCGCAAGCGGACTCATTTGCATTTCTTCATGATCATGTCTCTGCAAGAAAGAGTGGGGCATCATTTGCAGTTCTTCCTCTTCTTCTTGCCGTTGCCCAAGAGATTGCATTTGTAGTTCTTCCTCATCTTCCTGTCGCTGCAACCGCGAAATAGAAGGCACTTGTCCACTGGGCGCAAACAACGGGACACTGCCCTCGGGTTTCATTTGCAGTTCTTCTTCCTCTTCCTGGCGCTGGGCTGTTTTCGCAGGAGCGGATTGCGTTTGGGATGTGTTGATCTGACTGACGACTTGCTTGGCAACCGCATCGGCTTCTTGCTCGTATTTATCGCCGACGGGGCCAACGGTCATTTTACGCTGGAGAGTAAGCCGCCGAAGTGCCTGGTTGCCGATGGTGCGTTGCAAGATTTGGGCATCGGCTGGTGAAAGACTACGTGGATCAGCATAGGCGCGTTGGAGGGTGGGGAATGGGGTGGGAACGGCCGTTTCCATTCCCTGTATCTCTTGTTTCGCCGTTTTTGCCTGGGCTGGTTCTGCTTGCTGCTGATTTTGCTTATTCATTGAGATTCTTTCCTCTTTGAACATGAGAAACTGGTTCAGTGAGTTATGCTATCACCGCGAGATCTCAAATCCAATCCTAAAGCGTCGGTGTGAAGTGAGCGACCACACCTTTACTTTCCTGTCGATTTGTACTGTCCAGGGTCAATGTCAACTCCCAATATCTTCCATCCCAAACTGGGCGCAGATTGAGGGTCTTGGCTCTATCGGAGGCAAGATCGGTGCTTTTGAGGGCGCGGAATTTTCGCCACTCCTTTATTTCATTCTGTGAATTAATAATAGTCCCTCTGATAATAGCTTCGATACCCTTTATCGTTGTATCTTCATCGAAATAGCTCTGAACTTGCATCGGTGGACCGCTCAGATATTTCGGGTGATGACGCCTCATCATATGCATTGCCATAGCCTGACTAAAGGTAAACTGTGCCCCTCCGCTGGCAAGGACAAGGAATGGATCGGGAAGTTTGAGCTCTTGGAAATCTTGCTGGGTCTGAGGTGTGGCAAGCTTTAGCCCAGGAATGTCGTCAGGGATCGTATTATTAAGCTCCTGTAGAAGTTCAACAAGTCCTTCTTTTTGGTCGCCGAGACGCGCACTTAACCGCCCCGCCTTTTCGGCGCCTAACTTCACCAATCCTGTAGCGAGCGCAGTGGTATAAGTTGCTCTATCCACCTGACTCACAGCGACTGGCGCTAAAGGATTCTCATCTCCCATCACACCAGTGCAGATGCCGTAAAGTTTGGGGAGATTGTACTTCTTGACTGCTTGTGGAAATGCTCTCGTCCATGTTGCCAGCCAGTCCATTGCCCATAGCCGCGCATCCTGATCAATTGTTCGCTGAATTATCGATGAACCGTTCGAGAAATTGCCTATTTGGGCAAAATAATGATTCTGATCTTTTTTTCGCTGAATGCTGGAGAGCGCACCTTTATTTCCTTCGGGATCACCTTGCCGCTGCACTACCCCACTATTCTGCTGTACAACATGAGTTAATTCATGTGCCAACAGCTCCTGTCCGCCAGTGTTATTTGGATTATATTCACCGGAACGAAAGAACACATCTTGTCCACTGGTGAAGGCGCGGGCGCTCAGGGAACGATTTAAAGTGTCAGCCTGGCTGTCAGCATGGATTTTTACGTTACTAAAATCGGCGTTGAAGGCTTGTTCCAGCGGGCCGCGTATGTTGGCTGATATTGGCTGTCCGCCGGATTTGGCGCTTTGCACTGAGCTTTCTACGTCACTGCTTAATTCCCCCCCCGTTAGCATGGGATCACCTTTGGCTTGAAGTTCCTCTTCTTCTTGTTGCCGCTGAATTGCTTTCATCTGTAATTCTTCTTCTTCCTGGCGTTGTAAAGAAGAGATGTTGGGCAGCGGTTTCATTTGTAGTTCTTCCTCGTCTTCTTGGCGCTGGATGGGCTTCATTTGTAGCTCATCTTCCTCTTGTCGTTGGATGAGCGGTTTCATCTGCAATTCTTCCTCTTCCTCCTGGCGCTGTATTAGAGGTTTCATTTGTAGTTCTTCCTCTTCTTGGCGTTGAGTCGTTTGTGCAGGAGCGGTTTGGGTGGAGGTGGTGTGCAATTTGCTAACAACTTGTTTGGCAACGGCATCGGCTTCTTGTTCGTATTTATCACCGACGGGGCCGACGGTCATTTTGCGTTGGATGGTGAGGCGGCGCAGCGCTTGGTTGCCAAGCGTGCGCTGCAGGGTTTGGGCATCGGCTGGTGAAAGGGTTTTGGGATCTGCAAAAGCACGTTGGAGAGAGGGTATGGGATTGGCAACGACCGTTTTCACCCCGCGCATCTCATCCTGAGCAGGTTTGCTCACCCGGGACTTGCTCTGCGTATCCTGCTGTACCTGTTTATCCTTGCTCATGTGTAATCTCCCTTACTCAAATCTCTAACTCGCGATCATCAACCAATCGACCCATCTTTTGCAGCTCTCGCCGCGTACCGTGCATCAAATGCGCCATCGTCACCACCTGACCGTTGCTGGCAGCCAGGTAAGTGGCCGTGACAATAATATTGCGAATATTCCCCCCCGGAATCTCAAACCGTTCCGCCATCAATTCAAAATCCAGGTCTGGATCACGAGGAACGGTGCTGGGGAAAAGCGTCTGCCAGATGTGCAGCCGGTCTGGCGCCTTGGGGAAGGGGAAGTCGAGCGCAAATTGCAGGCGGCGCATGAAGGCATCATCTAAATTATTACGCAGGTTTGTGGCGAGAATGGTCACGCCGTCATAGGTTTCCATGCGTTGCAGCAGGTAGCTGATTTCAATATTCGCATAGCGGTCGTGGGCGTCTTTGACTTCAGAGCGCTTGCCAAAGATGGCGTCTGCTTCGTCAAAAAAGAGGATGGCATTGCTGCTTTCTGCTTCGTTGAAGATTTTTTCCAGGTTCTTTTCGGTTTCACCGATGTATTTGCTGACCATGGTGGAGAGGTCGATTTTGTACAAATCCAGTCCTAACTCACCCGCCATGACTTCTGCGCCCATGGTTTTGCCAGTGCCAGGTTCGCCGAAGAAGAGGGCGGTTACACCAGCGCTGGCGGTCAGTTTTTTGCCAATGCCCCACTCTTCCAGCACCTGCGGACGGCAGCGCACGGTTTGCACCATTTCACGCAGCATCTCGACCTGGTCGGCGGGCAGTACCAGGTCTTCCCAGGAGTAGCGGGGGGTGATTTTTTTGGCGAGCGTGGCGAGTTTGGGGTTGGAATGGGCGCGGGCGGCGGCGAAGAGATCCTGGTTTTCTACGGAACGGCCGTTTTGCGCGGCCAAATCACGAGCGGTGCTGACTAAATCTTGCAGTTGTTCGGTGGAGAGTTTGAACTGTCCGGCCAGTAAATCGATGTCTAAGGGGGGTACGGCCGTTTCTGCTTCCAGAAAATGGGTGAGCAAATGAGTGCGTTGGTGAGTTAGCGGCAAAGAAAATTCCAGCCAGTAAAAATGGCGCGTGCGCGGTACGCTGCGAGCCTGCCATTTCTTTTCACTGATAATGACAACAGAACCTGGATGGTCGTGGACGGCTTTCAATAATTCAGGGGGCGGGGCATCATCTGTCAGGCAAACGTCCCAGCCGGTAATAGCTGGGAGGGCATTTATCAGCAGGGCATCCCGCAGGAGGACGTGAACGGCTTCTTTTGCCGGGATAGCAGCCGTGATTGCTTTTTCCAAATCCAGGGTGAGCAAGGGTGACTGGGTGAATTGGGCGATGCGTGTGGCGGCTTCCTGTTGTGCTAATTTGTCGCGCCCGTACAGGTTGAAAAAGCCATCATTTGATCTCAATGTTTCCAGTTGTGTTTGCATGTCGGTTGCCAGCAGGTTGAGATTAGGCGCTGGCTTTGGATTGAAGCTGAGACACTCTTTCAAAAATTGGGGTGCCTGATACAGTCCCAACAGCAGCCAGTTGACAATGCCTTCGTCCGGGTAGAGTGATTTTTCTACCAATGGTGGACGGTGGATGCCGGGTTCTGCTTCCAGTGTCACCAGCCGGTGGAGCAGCAAGGGGGATTCTTCGCCAAACAAGGTGAGTGCCAGCAAGCGTTCCGGGCTGTTGACAAAGAGCAAGTCAAGCACCAGATTGACTGACGGCCGTTTTCGGGTGAGGTCATCTTGCAAGAAGCCGTATAGTTTGCCGTAACGTGGGTCAAGCTGCGGCGCAATGCTGATCAGGAATGTATCCAGCATGATCCGGTCTAAATCGAGTAAAACTGCCAATTGGAACAGGCGCAAGCTGATTTGTTGCGCGTCTGCCTGCTCAACTACGGCGGCTATTTGTTGTTGTATGTCTGTTAATGCTTCTTCGTAGGGCGTGTCTTCCTCTTCGTTTAGTTCGTCATAGCTGCTGCCAAACGGCCGTTGTAACAATGCCAGTGCTTGATTGGTTGACATGAAAAAACGGCCGTTATCCACATCTTCGGCCACAGGCAGGGTGGCTTGATGAAAACGCTGAATTTGTCGGTGCAGCAAAATATCCAGACGAGCCAACTCTAGCTGTAAATGGAGAAAGCTCAGATTTGAATTCGAATCGGGCATAGTCTAAAGTCCTAAAAAACCTGTAGTTAAGCGTAACCTCCCGGAGGTTGCGCTTAACTAGGCGTTTTCTATTGCTGATTCTGTCTTCGGTTCGACATCCGCTTCCACACTGAAAATGAAACTGGTTGTTTTGCCGATTTGGATGCGCGTGCCTCGGTCTGTACGCAGCGGCATCGGTTCACGGGCAGCAATTTGGGTGTCGTTGATGAAAGTGCCGTTGCTGCTGGCTAAATCTTCTATGAAATAATCATTATTTTCAGAGATGATTTGCGCATGTTTACGAGAGACATGGCGGTCTTTGGTGATGGAAATATCACAATCTTCACGACCGATTGTGAAGGGGAACTGGTTGATTTCCCAGCGATTGATCACAGTCAGGGAATCATCCGGCGAGCTGACCAGGGTGAGCGCGGCTTGCTGGCGTACAACTACTTCCGCTTCATCCTCTTGTGACTGGGTAAAGAGGTTGAGACCCGCCGGCAGACTTCTGTAAGCGGTGCGAAAACCAAGATTGTGCCCAAAGCGCCAGGCCAGAAAAGCAATGGCAATGCCCATGAAAATGAACATGAACATCAACAGGGGATTAGAACGTACTGCTTTGCCGGAACGCATCACCGCGTTATCAGGCGAGGTGGTGGTAAAGGAATGGCTGGCAGTCGTCAGCGTATCCCCGGATTCATCCAGGGCGTTGACGACCAGGGTGTAGCTGCCATTTTCTGCCTGGATGGGTGACTGGGCCACGCCGGGCGCAACTGTCTCCAGGGTGAACGTTTCTGTGCGTTGATTGGTGGTTTGATTGAGTAAACGACCGTTTAACGCCACCATATCCCCTTCACCCGCAGTATGATATTCCACCACCAGCATTGCCTTGTCATCTTCCAATTTGAACGATTCAAAATTAAATCGAGCCGGTTCATTTTCAATAACAATAGACTCAATCGTCAGATCAAACGGGCGTGGTGGATTGTATTGAAATGCATACGTATCCGACACCGGCAAACCGTCTTCGCCGGTGATGAGATTGCCGCTGCGGTCACGCAAAACCACTTCGACCTGATACCGGTGATTTGGCAGCATGTTTTTTGTATCCAGGCGTACCTGCTGCAAAGGAGACGGGTTGGGGATGAGCGCCAGGTTAACCTGAATGTTACTCTCTTCATCCAGCGCCTCAGCCACAAGCTGACCGACGTTATCCACGTTGACGAGTGACGTATCGAAGATGAAACTGTCCGTTAGCGATTCGTAACGGAAATTACTGATGTGCACTGCCTGTTCCACGGCTTCTTTAGCCACACGATAATCGGCACTGCTTTGGAACAACAAAGGGCCTGGCACCGGTAAACTGCCATTGTCCAATGTGAGCAGTAATCCGCCGCGTTGAATACCGGCGTTTGGCGTCAATTTAGCTTCAGCAAGCCAATGTTGGCCGATGTCGTTGAGGATGAGGGGGAGTTGCTCGTTTATTTCCGCATCTGTGCCATTGATAAAAATGCCGCCAGTCGCGGCAGAGAGATCGTCTAAGACGTCGCTGTTGAGGGTGTTTTCCCGTTCAGCAATGCCGATGGTGTAGATGGGCAGTTTTTGATAGCGGTTTGCGGCAAATTCAGTTAATTCGTCACTGGTATACTCGCTGCATAACGTGCTGCTGCCGCGCTGTACTTCGTCTTTGCCATCTGTGAAGACGACCATGCCTCGATTGGGTGTATCTTGTGAGATTTGTTCCAGGGATTGGGCAGCCGTGTAGGCGACATCGTAGAAACAAGTGCCATTGTCTTCCGGTTGCACGCTATTAATGGCGTTGATGATTTGGGCGTGGTCGTTGGTGTATGGTTGCAGCAGGTTGATGTTGTCATCAAATTCGATGACGGCGAACTGCACTTCTGGCGGGGCGGCGTTGACGAGATCGACAGCGGCTTGCTGCACGCTATCGAAAACGGGTTCCATGCTGCCGCTGGCGTCCAGCACCAGCGCCATGTAGTACGGCGGTCTTTTGAGACTGGCCGGGTAGGTCGTTCCGTCTTCTAGCTGGATGGTGGCTTCGGAAACGGACGTTTCCACGCCCACGCCATCTCCTTCCAGCCTGAAATAAATACGCAGCAGCACATGATCTCCGGTTTCAATGGTTTCGATGTTATCCACCACCACCCGGTTGGCGCTTTGTGCCAACAGCAGCGACGGCTGAATCAGCAGGGTTAAGCACAGCAAGCTAATGAGTATGATGGAAAGAATAATGATGTGCTTACGCTGCATAGAAACCTTTAATCGTCATCCAAGACTTGAACTTGTACCGAAGCGCCGCTTAACCCACGATATTCAATGGATGGACTGTTGTTAGCCACTGGCCCAATCGCAATCGTACACGTCTGGTCAGGGTTGTTGGCGTTGTCATTATCGGCTGTAATCGTTACGGCAACGCCTGTTTGCCAGGTAGTCGCGGTTAAATCGACAGAATTGCCGCCCGGCCCATTGCCATTGACGCTGCAAACGTTATTGGTGCTGGAGGCAGCCAGGGGAATACGCACAGTGCTGCTTGGTTGGCTGCCTAACGTGATGGTGAAAACGGCCGTGTGATTTGCGGCAGTTACCGTTTCGCTAATGGTAGCAGGGACAGGTACTGTGCGTACAATGCTGGCAACATCATCGTTGTTGACGGTGACATTGACAGTGCCAACGGCCGAGTTACCCAAAGCCACATAAACCGGATCGCCTGTAATGCTGCTGGCGCTGACGACGCAGGTGGCATTGCCGTCAACCACATTGTCAGCCGTACCGGTGACGGTGACAGAGACACCGGTGGTGTAGTTTGTGCTGGTGAGGGCGGCGGGTGTGCTGACGGTACACTCGCCGGTGCTGGTAAAGGTGAGATTGACATCGCTGGCTGGTTGACTATTTAGCCGAACAGTGAAGTCGCCCGTATTGCTGCCTGTGCTGTCCACGAGCGTGAGCGTGGCAGGCGTGCGTGAGAAACCGGCAGAATCATCATTGTTCACAATGACATTGATGTCAGCAACCGCAGCGCCGTTGTAATTGGTGTCTGTTGATATTGATGTCCCCGTAACGACTTGGCAGGTGCTGTTTGAGCCTTCATCAATATTATTAACAGGCGTCGTAACAGTGACATTCACGCCGGTTTGCCAACTGGCAACGGGAATCGTGGCAAGCGGGGTGGAAACGGTGCATCCACCAGTCACCGAGAGGGGAATGACAACATCCCCAGTCGGTAAACTACCTAGTCGAATATTAAACTGGGCTGAATTTTGTCCAGTCGAGTCAGTTATAGAAAGAGCGGTTGGGTTGACTGTGATGGCTGCAATTTCGTCGTTTTGCACTGTCACCGTAACAGACGCAGGTGTAAGCGTTGAATAACTGGCATCCGTTGTGGTGACGGACGGGCTTAAATTGCAAACCCGTGCCGCGTTCACAATGTTATCGATGGGGCCAGTTACCGTTACCGTGACGCCACTTTGCCAGTTGCTGCTGGTTAGAGCGGCAATGGCTGAAACGGTGCAAATGCTGTTGCTATCTGCATAGGTCACGTTGACGTTGGCCGTCGGTTGAGAGCTAAGACGCATTGTGAAGGTGGCGGTGTTGAGTCCGGTGGTATCGGTGACAGTTAATGAGGTAGGCGCAATCTGGAAACTAGCCACATCATCATCGACTACCGTTACCGCCACCGAAGCGGGAGTAATACCGCTGTAGTTGGTATCTGTGGTGGTGACGCTGGCAGTCAGGGTGCAACTGCGGTTGCCGTTGTCGATGTTGTCGACAGGGGTTGTCACGGTCACACTGCCGCCCGCCTGCCAGTTGCTGTTGTTGAGGGTGACAGAGGTGGCGGAGCAGTTGGCATTGCTGCCGGTGTAGTTGATTTGTACGGGGGCTACAGGCTCGCTGGTGAGGGCCACCTGGAACGTTGAAGTGTTGAGTCCGGTGGAGTCGGTGACGGAGACGGTGGTTGGGGTGACGGTGTAACCCGCCACATCGTCGTTGAGTACGGTGACAGTGACATCGGCCGGATTGATGGCCGTGTATTTGCCGTCGCCGCTGGTAACGGCCGTTACTATCGTACAAGTTTGGCTGCCATCCACAATGGCATCGTTGAAAGCCGTAATCGTAAATGTTTGCGCCGTTCTGTTGGTGAAGGTGGCGGTTGTGGGCGAAACAGAACATTGTGTGGGGGAGGCGGCAGATGTTGCCGTGAAACTCATGCCGACGGCGGAAACAGGTACGGTATCCAACGCCACGGTAAATGTGGCTGTATTGCCGGGCGCAGCTTCGTTGATGGTTGCCTGACTTGGCCCGCTGACCTGCACCCCGGCCGTATCGTCGTCGGTGATGCTGACGGTGACGGGGTCAATGGTTAAGCCGGTGTAGCTGCCCCCGCTGGCCGTGTGCGCGATGGTGCCGATGTGGGGATCGGTTAGCTCGTCAATTTGGTCGTTAACGGCCGTTACTGTCACCGTTTGATTGGTTGTAGCCGCAATCGTAGCCGGGAAGGTCAGGGATGTAGGCGCGGTACTCAATTCCGTACCCGGATTGAGCGCTATGGTTACTGGCACAGTCGGAATGGTAGCCAAACGAACCAGATACGTGATCGTATTCGTGCCAGAAATCGGATTTTCGTATGTCGTAGTGATGTTCGTGGTGACAACCACTCGGGGTACATCATCATCAACGACAGTTAACGCATCGCTGCTAACAGGGGCGAGCGCATTATAAAGGGCATCCGTAGAATCCGGCGTAACGACCAGTCGGCAGCTTTGATTCCCATCTTCGTACAAATCATCCGTACCGACGACAGTCACTGTTTTGGCTGTTTTCCAATTCACTTCAGTAAAAGTCAATGAAGTCGTTGTAGATGTGCATTGGTTAACCGTGCTAATTCCATCCGTATCAGTCAACACGACGGTCATTGACACATCACCGCCCACTGGTTGGCTGCCCAGGACAACGGAATAGGTAGTTGATTCAGGGGGTGTTGCTTCGTTAATAGTGCCGTCGGCATCTGCTGGCCCAGTAATGGTAATGGCAGCCCGGTCGTTATCCACGATGGTGAAAGTCACTTGATCCCGGCTGGTATCAATTGTGGCATTTGTGGCGGATTCCAGATCAAGCGTGAACGTTTCTGTGGCTTCCGGGGTGGGACTGCCCACGGCATTTTCATCAATATCATCATTGACGATAGTAACCCGAATTGTTTTTGGCGTAGAGTCCAGAGCAGGCCAGGTTACAGAGCCAGTGGGGATATTGACATAATCTAAACCGGCCGTGGCTGTGCCTTCGTTGGTTCTGTATTCAAGGGTAATGGGATTACTGCTTCGTCCTGTTAAGGCAACAGTCACTTGCTGCGCCGTTTCAGTTTCGTTGGCGGTAACAGTGGCCGCAGAACTAATGGCAATTTGTGGTGGTGAATCGTTTTCTTTGATGTAAATATTGCCCAGATTGTCTTGCAGAATCACATTCGAGGAGTTATCAAAAAGTGATACCACAAAAAATTCGGGATTCGACTCGTAAATGTCATCATCATTGATCTGGATGGTGATGGTTTTTACGCCGGAAGTGGCAGCGGCCCAGGTGAGCCGGCCAATGGTAGAGTCGAAATCGGGGTCTGGCAAATCTGAGGTGGCGGCATTGTTGCCGTTGCCGTTACTGGTGCTGTAATCAACCCAGGCTTCCTGGCTGGATTTGCCAGTCATGGTGACGGGAACCGTGATTTGCAAGTCGCCTTCCGTGAGGGTGACATCACCGATGATGATTTTGGGCGCTTCGTTGTCATCGGAGATGGTGATGGTGGCGGTACTGTCGCTGATGGCGGCGTTGGTGCTGTTGCTGAGGGTGACAATAAAGGTTTCGTCTGGCTCGTCAATATCGTCGGTGTTGATGGTGACATTAAAGGTGGTTGTGCCAGTGGCTTCTGGCGCCCAGGTGAGGGTGCCGCTGCTCTTGATATAGTCGGCTGAAGTGCCTGCGGTTGCTGTGCCATCTGAGGTGGCATAATCTACAGTGACGGCTTCGCTGCTGGCTCCGGTTAGTTCGACAGTGATAGAGGCTTTGCCACCGGTGACGGATTCACTGATGGTCAGGTCTGAGATAGTGATGGTGGGTTCGGCGTCGTCGTCGGTGATGGTGACGGTGGCACTGCCTGTTTGGATGGTGGCGTTTTCAGCGTTGGTCAGGCTGACGACGAAGGTGCGATCTGGCTGGTCAATCTGGTTGTTGAGCAGGGGGATGGTGATGGTTTGATCGTCGGTATCACCTTTTTCCCAGGTGAGGGTGCCGGTGGTGGTGGTGTAATCTGTGCCAGCAACGGCCGTTCCCCCGGCCGTCGCATAATCAACCGAAGCGGTATCGAAATTGTCACCACTCACAGCCACTGTGATTTTGGCCGAGCCGTCTGCTTCGGAGACGGTCACGTCTGAAATGGATAATTTAGGGATGTCGTCGGTATCGATAACAGTCAGGGTGAAACTTTGGGCAAAGGTGTCGCCAGCGGCATCTGCAACTTCCACGCGGAAGCTGAGGCTGCTGGTTGTTTCATAGTCGATGTCAACGGCCGTTACCAGTTCATTGCCTTTAATGGTGAAGTAATCATTATTCGTGCTGCCGGAGCCAGAAACTAGGCTGTACGTGAAATCGTCACTTTGGCGGGTGATGCGCGAAAGCCGTGACCGGTTCATGGCAACCGGGATACCACCTGCCACTGCCACATCGGGATCGGTGGCCGTAAATTCACCCACGACTGTGCCAATGTTACTGTTTTCCTTGACAGAGTTGGCATCAAAAGCAATGCCGGTAGGTGGATTGTTTGGTTCCGGGGTGGGGGTGAAGGCGGCCGCGATGGCCGTGGCTGCGGCGGCTTCAGCGGCGGCGGTTGCTTCGGCGTCAATATTGGCATTTTCAGCGGCGCTGGCTGCTTCATCACCCAGGGCGGCTGCGTCGGCGGAGGCTGCATTGAGTTCTGCTTCAGCCGCCGCTTTCGCCGCTTCCAGGGCTGCGATTTCTTCATCAGAGGCACCAGCCGCCTTTGCCGCTTCAATTTGGGCTTCGATGCCGCTGAGTTGTTCACGGGCGGCATTGGCGCGTTCTTCGGCTGCGGTAAGCTGTCCTTGCAGGACAGCATAACGCTCTGCCTGGACGGTATTGTAACGGTAAAAGGCGAGGTAGCCTGTGCCACAAATGAGCAGCATCAGGAGCAAAAACAGCAGCAGAATGCGACGGGTGATGCGGGGGTCAATATCAACCTGGCCGGTTAACGATTGCCAGTCACTGGTTTTGGTCTGTATCCGAATTTTAAATGGGTAGGTTTGTGTGGAGCCGAATAACGGCCGTTTCCGTGGCCGAATGCGGAATCCCAACCATGCTTCCTGGCGGGGTGAAACCTTGATTCGCCGCATTTGCTGTTCCTGATCATCAAAGCTGGAAAGAACGGCATTTTGTGGTTCATCAAAGTCAAAAACCAGGGCATCACTGTCATCAATGCCCATGATGGTGTATTCATTTTGGAAATTGCTGCGGTCGCTGATGGTCAGGCGGCACGTAATTTTCTCTTGCAGGTTGCTGGGATGTAAGTCCAGCCCAAAATCTTCCTGACTGCGCACGGATATATGTGCTTCATTAACTTCCACTTCCCCTTTGTCTGTGGTGGCGACGAGTCGAACGACATGCAATCCGGCCAAGATGTCTGGCGCTTGTGACAGATCAACCAACGCTGTGGTATTGATTGTTTCGTCGGGCAGCAGCTTCATCTGATAATCAGATAACGTGACCCAGGACGGCGGATGACCGTTTGCTTCTAAACGCAATAGTATATCTTTAACCGTTACGTCGCGGTTGGTGATGGAAATTTCAAGCAGATTTTGCGCCCCCGGATCCAGTTCGAGCGTGGGGGGCATGATGGCGATGCCTAGAATCTCGCCATCGGAATATTCGGGAACGATTTCAGCGCTGCCAACTACGGCGGGTGCGGCGGCGGCTGTGGTGGCGGCTGGCGCAGCCGTGAGCAGAGCGTCACTGGTTGCAGCGGCTCCCATCAATGCGGCGCTGGCTAACAGGGGCGCGTGATCATGTTCACGATGTTCTGCTTCAAATGGCTGCCAGCGCAAGAAGAATGGCCCCACACGCAGGGATTCTTCACTGGGCCAATCGTAGGCTTGTTCATATTCCAGCAGGCGTTCGCCCAGGAAGGTGTGGTTGGTGCTGCCCAGGTCGCTGACGCGCCAGCCCTGTGGTGAGCGTGTCAGGCGGATGTGCTTACCAGATACGCTTTGGTCATTGAGCACGATGTCGTTGCTGGCTTCCCGCCCGATGGTGATTTCATCTTTATCCAGCCCTTCAATCCGGGATTCTTCGTATTGATGCACGATGAAGAGCCGGTTTTTGCCCAGAGAGGTCCAGGTTTGGTGGATGTCTACCCGGTCTTCTACGTTGATGGCGGCGACCCATTTGTTATCCAACCATTGGGTGACGACGCTGCTTTCTTTGGCGAGAACGGCCGTTTGCAAATTGGGGTTTGCTAGAGCCTGTCTGAGGGCATGAGCCAGTTCCGCCGCAGATTGATAACGGTCGCCTGGTTTTTTCTCCATCGCTTTGAGGATGATATTTTCCAGAATTTCGGGCAGATCAGGGTTGATCAGGCTGGGTGGCAGCGGTGTTTCTTCCAGATGTTTAACGATGTCGGCCGGGGCGTTGATTTTGAAGGGTAACTGCCCGGTTGTAAGTTGATAGAGGAGGATACCCAGGGCATAGATGTCAGAACGGCCGTCTATTGACCTGTTTTCGCATTGTTCAGGCGACATGTACGCCAGCGACCCCATAAAGGGGGCTGTGTCCATTTCATCGCCATCTTTGCGCTGAATAGCCAGGCCAAAGTCAGTGATGACGGCCTGACGCGGCACATAAGCGCCGTCGCGCATTTTTAGCAAGATATTGCCGGGTTTAATGTCACGGTGGATGAGGCCGCGTTGATGGGCGTAGGACAACCCTTCTGCTATCTGGGCGGCAATGTTGATGGTCGTTTCTACCGTTGGTTTGGCTCCAGACCATTCAAGTTGGCGCATGTAGTTAACGAGGCTGCCCCCTTCAATGTATTCCATGACGATGTAGGGGGATTCTTCATACGTGCCTGTGCCATACACGGCCACAATGGCAGGAGAACTGAAATGGGCGATAGCGTCGGCTTCTTGCATGAAGCGGCTGCGGAATTGTGGCTTTTGGGCTAAGTTTGCCAACATGATTTTGAACGCGACCATACGGTCGTGCTTTAAATCATGGGCACGGTAAACAGCGCCCATCCCACCTTCACCGAGAAGCGCTTCTATTTGATACTGTCCTATCTGTGTGCCGATTAATTGTTTCATGATCACCTGTATGGGCATAGTCCGGCTGCTGGGTGGAGACCGAAGAGCACCGTGAAACGCAGATAACAAAAAACAACTCGTGTTTTTTGCGTTTCACGTTTCGTAACTATATTTGGTTGTTTGTGTCGATGATCGTGTCCTCTTTTCCTTAGCATATAGTTTAGCCCATACATTCTTTCTTTCGTATGTTACTTTTATCCAATTCTATGATTCAAGCGTTTATGTTCATCGCTTGCTCATTAAACCTGTTTATGGCAGTTCATAGTCGATGATAAGCTGCGGCTGGAAGCTGCTATCTGCTTCATCGCCTGCGTAGAAACTGATGCGGTCTTCCACATCGTCGCTGTTGTTGGTTAAGGTAAAGTAGAGGCGGAATTGGGAACGGCCGTTTCTGTTAATTTCCTCAAAATACGTTTCCGCTAGTCCTGCTTCCAACCAGTCGCCACTATAAAGATTTTGGATGGTAGCGACATTGCTGCTGCTGGCAGGCGCGGAAAAATCTTCGCTTTCCAATGCCCAATTGTTGTTAAAGCCGTTGTTGGGCGCCATATCAAAATAGATGACGCCCAAATTTTCTGGTTGTCCGACGACATTGTTGCGTCGCAATTGAATCCGAGCCGACAAGATGACGGCATCATCAGGCAGTGTGCTGGTATCGAAGCTCAGGAATGTTTTGATTTGGCGTTCATTGTTATTTCCTTCGCCGAGTTGCAAATTAACATCATCGGCGATGGGGGCGCGACCCAGGGTCTTATCTTCCATGATGTAGCCATCTTCAGCCGCCAGACTGCGGAAGGTGTCTGAGAAGGCTGACGGGCTGAGCGTCGGCAGGGGAGTGGGGATGGCTGTTGGTGCAGCGGTGGGAATGAGCGTCGGTGTTGCCAATGAAGCCACGGTCATGGTCAGGGTATTGGAGAGGAGCGGATCCGTGCTGAGACGCTGCGCTTCCAGGCCGTCGGACAGATTGTCGCCGTCGGTATCTGAGAAGAGGGGGTTTGTGTTGAGCCGCCGTTCTTGATCATCGGTTAGGCCATCCTGGTCTGTATCAGCCAGGCGGGGATTGGTGCCTTGTGCGATTTCGTCGCCATCGCTGAGGGTGTCACCATCGGTATCAGCCAGATTGGGGTCGGTTTCATGCACGTAGACTTCGGCGAGATTGCTCAAGCCGTCATTGTCGATGTCGGCAGGTGTGTTGAGGATGGCGGCCAGGGTTGATTCTTGGGTTAATGAGGCGATCAGGAAGCTGCCAGCACAAAGAAAGAGCAGGAGGAAGAAGATGATCAAAATGACGGGATTGATACGAATTCGCGGACGCATTTCCACTTGCCCGCCGACGGTTTGGCCTTCACTGCCAGGCGCGGATATGCGCAGGGTGTAGGGAAGTAGTTGTTTCTTTTGGCCGAATAACGGCCGTTTCTCCGGTTTTAAGCCCAATCTGACAAGCTCCTCACCCCCAGGCGGCACGATAATTTGTGTGTAAAGATTGCCAGGGAAGACCACTTCCTCAAAGGTGGCCGGATCACTGTTTGGCGTTGATGGCTTGTCTGCCTGAGCGGGTTTCATTTTACCGCTGGCGGCTTTGCTGGCTTGCTGGCTGAGGTTCGTTCGGGGCAGCAGGTGGCCCAATCCGGGCATCATGCGGTTGAGTGCTTGCCGAGGGCTGTTTTCAAGCTGCATCATGGCGCGGCGCGGTGCTGAAACGAGGCGGCGCGTCAGCGGCAGTTTGTTGAGTGTGCCCATGTTGGCGGAAGACGGCCGTTTACCACTGCCATTTTTGCTGGGAGATGTTGGGGCAGGGGCGGCGGCTTCCTTGAGCCGCCAAATACTGAATCGCACGTCACCCTCTTCACTTGTGCCGTTGATGGTGAACAACTGCTCGGTAAGGGCACGATTGCTAATGGTCAAAAAGCCTTGTCCGGCGTGGGTGATTAGGCTGGGTTCGAGAGCGGTGGTGAAAATGTTCTTGGGTGGTAATACCTGCACCACTCCGGGAATTGCCAGCCGTTCTTGTGGCTGGTTGGCAGAGTTGATGGTCAGCAGATAGCGGCTTGTGCCAAGAAGCACATCCTGAACTAGGGGGGGATGGAAATAAGCGGTGACGGTTTTGCGCTCATCGGGGCGCAGGCGCAGCGGCTCCGTGGGCAATGTGACCCATTGTGCCGGGATTCTGTCCATGCTCAGGCTGAATTCGTCAACGGCCGTTCCCTGATTCAAGATGGTGATGCCGATTTCAGTGCGCTCACCGGGCAGCACAGAAACGTCGTTGGGAGTGATGATGGCTTGAAACGGCCGTTTTTGCGCATTCATGCCCTTGCCCGGCTGCAAATGCAGGAAAAATGGGCCGACCCGCAGCGTTTGATGAGATTGCCATTCTTCGGGAATATCAGGGAGCAGCGGTTTTTCATCCAGAAACGTGCCGTTTAAACTGCCCAAATCGCGCACTTGCCAGCCTGAGGCAGTGCGTTCAAGCTGCGCGTGCTGGCGGGTGACACCCGTATCTTCCAAAACAATGTCGTTGGTTTCACTGCGACCAATGGTGATAATTTGCCGTCTGAGACTTTGGGGCATGTCCCGTGTGACCATTACGTTGTCTTCATCTTCGGCCCAATGACTACTGGCAACGACGAGCGGGGGTGTGGGGGTAGTTTTGATGTCGAATATATCAGCCTCAACGGCCGTTTCAGACATACGTTCCGGCAGCGTTTCCGCCAGATTGCGTAACGCGGCGGCCATATTGGCGCCGGTTTGGTAGCGGGCTTCTGGCTTCTTCGCCATTGCCTTGAGAATGGCACCCTCCATCGCCAATGGCATTTCAGGGCGAAGTTCTCGGGGTGGCGGTGGGTCTTGGTAGGGATGCTGGCGAGCCGCTTCGGCCAGGGTGGCAGCGGTAAACGGCAAACGTCCCGTCGTCAATTGGTAGAGAAGAATGCCTAGCGAATAAATATCAGACCGGCGATCAAGCGGGCGATCTAAAAACGCTTCTGGCGACATATAAGGCAAAGCTGGCGCAAATGGCTCCTTCTCGACGGCGATCATCGTCTCCAACGCAAAATCGCTAATCACGGCGCGGCCTGGCAGATTGTGGCTTTCCTTTGGCTTGTCATCGGTGCGGAACAAGATAACAGTAGGCCGAATATCACGATGGAGCAGCCCTTTTTGGTGGGCATAATCCAGCGCTTCTGCGATTTGTGCCACAATGACAAGTGCATCCCCTAAATCCAGTTGTTGATTATTGAATTGAAGCTGGCGCAGGTAAGAAGTGAGGCTGCGACCGGTCAGATAATCCATCGTCATGTAGAGGATGTTTTCGTTGGTATCAATGCCCGCCTCATGGACTTTGACAATAGAGGGATGATCGAGCTTCGGAATGGCATTGACTTCCTGCAAAAAACGGCGGCGAATACCCGGTTCCTCCGTGAGATGCAGATGGATGACTTTAATAGCTACCAGCGAAAAATCTTCCAGGTCTACAGCCTGGTAAACATTGCCGATGCGACCCTGCCCAAGCAGTGCCTTGATTTGATAGTGTGATATTTGCTGGCCGACCAAGAATTTTTCCTTTTATCTAGTGGCGTGTCGCAAGTGGCAAGTAAAACCTTGCGACCTGCTACTTGTTTTTTTATTCTACAAACATTAAATCATAGCTCGTGTGTGCCGGTTTGTTGGCATTGATGAGGTCTTCAATGGCGGTGCGGTTAACCGCTTTGCTCGATGCGGCAATACGCACAGAGAAGGTAAAATCTTCCATGTTGTCGTTGTTATCTTCAATTTGTACGGAGGTGCCGGTGTAGATTTCTAGCAGGCGCTGCATGGCCCAGGCGGTGCCTCGCCGACGGTAGATGAGGTGCGCTTCTTGCAAGACGGTGCGCATGGCTGTTTCGCTCCAGGTGGGGTCGAAGTCAAGTTCGTACCAATTAGCCAGCCAGGGCAAGAAGCCTACAGGGGATGACTTGGCATCCAGAAACAAATCGAAGTTATCACCAGTCCATTCAACCGGTGCCAGGATGGATTCGAGCAGCGCCAAAAAGCGGGGGATGAAGGTTTCGCCGGTGGTTCGGTAAATTTCGGGTAGATATTCCAAATAGCGGCTGTAGGTGAAGGATTGGCCGGGTGGCAGTTCAAATGGTTCCTCTTCATCTTTGGCGGTGGGTTTGCCGTTGTCGGAACCACGCCCGCCGCTGCCGGACGATACCGGCACGTAGCTGGCGGTTTTCCACTCTTGCATTTTGCTTGTCACTGTCGGTTTTGGGGTAGAGGGTGCGGGTGGTTTTGTTTTTTCTGCTTTGGGCGCAGCTTCTGGTTCAGAAACGGCCGTTTCCTCCCCATTTTCCGCTGCCGGCTCTCCCGCATCACCCACCTGCTCTGGGGCAGCAGGTTTCGGTTCCGGATCGGCTATAACGATCTCTGTCTTTTTGTAGACCAGCCGAAAAGCGCCGATTTCAATGACATCACCGTTGGTTAAGAGAACGGCCGTTTCCGGTTCAATCGCTTCTCGGTTGATCTGCGTGCCATGCGTACTGCCCAAATCCATAATGCGACAGGTAACGGCCGTTACCACCAGTTCCGCATGTTTGCGTGAAACCAAAGGATGCACAAAGACAAGATTATTCGTCGCTTGCCGACCAATTGTCGTAGCCCCTTCCGTCAGCGCATACGTCTCTTCCATTTGCGGACCGCTGATTTCTAATTGATGGATGATAGGTTCAAACATTGAAATTCCTAATCGATAATGAATCGTTTTAACTCAAGTTGCCACTATGAACTCAATTTCCAGCCGTCATTCTGAACGCAGTGAAGAATCCCCATTATTTGGCTCAATTATTGCCGTAGGGATGCTTCGTTT
>JACSSI010000546.1 GCA_014879345.1 Anaerolineae bacterium
AGGTTTCTCCACGACCTCAATTTTATCGTTATGTTAAACTGCGTGCTATCTCAGCGCGTAACATGAGTTTATAAATTTCTTGACCCAAAACAGAGGTTTTTCTAGAGACAATATCTTTTGGCTAAATTACTATAGGGATATTGATCATGGACAAGAAGGGATTTATCCAGGTATCACAAAATTTCTTTATGATGTTTGGAATAATAGCTCAGAAGAAAACTTAACTGATGAAGACAAACTGAAAATCGAAAATAAATTAAAGTGGGCGGATTGGATTATCTTTGCTTTCGCAGCCGGAGATTGTGGTCCAGATTCATATAAGGTAACAACAGGAGATAGGTGTGGTAGAGGTAACTCTGAAGCTGATACCCTACACTGGTTTTTAGATTATATAACAAATAAAGATTATATTGATGCAAAGGTCGTAGCTATTTCATATGGCTCTCCACCGTGGAGTTTAGATACAACGGATATTGGACAGCTTGACGCTTACTATGCTGCTTTTAATCAATTAGAACCATTCGAAATTCATTCAATCAGAGCCTTGTTGAGAGAATTTGAACCGACAGGGGCATCACCAATTACTGCTATGGGAACAGAATATAATCTTGAAAATGCTCTTGAACCTGATCCAAATCAAATATTAGAAATTCAAATCACAAGTGAATTAACAAAAACAAGTTTAACCGTTGGAGACATTATAGATGTAAAAATTTCGGAATTGGTTGATAAAAATGGGAATGATGTCCTCTACATGCCAAACGTAAGATGGCGTTCTAAAAACAATTCTTCAAATATGGAAATGCTCCCACTTTATGGAGATACAAAAATAGTCAATGGTCAGGCAAATGCAACTTTCCAATTCAACGAACCTGGAATAATTGAGATTAGAGCTTTTGTAAAAGGCTTAGAATCAGAAGTATTAACTTTAGAAATATTTGAACCGCCTACTATAACACCAACAATTACTTCAATTCCTTCCCCGACAAAAACTGCAACTTATGCGCCTGCCACCCCTTCTGTAACACCTATCGCAAACCCAACAATAGATAAAATCTCGCCGTTTACAAATGGTCTTGTTCCCCCATCTGCACTAAATAATAACTCTAATCAAGACGAGTATCTTCAAATTATTGTTAGTATAATTGTTATTATCTTTTTTGGTTTTATTATCATTGGTGTCTTTTTTTTCTTTAAGAGACATTCTCATAAAAACAATGTTATTTTTGGGGAGGATTCTAATTCTAGAAAAGAGATCTTTGACAACCTTGTGACTTATTTTACAAAAGAGGAATTTAAAACTCTTTGTTTTGATTTAGGCGTAAATTATGACACTTTAGATGGTACAGGATTCAATACTAAAGCTAGAGAGCTAATAATTTACCTAGAGAATCGCAATAGAGTCCAGGAATTAATTACGAAGATAAAAACTGAGCGCCCGAATAGTACATGGAAAGAAAACTAAGGGCCCCATTAAACATGTACTAAAAGATGGGGTTAGAGAGTTGCCAGGTGGAGAGTTTAGCTGTGGTTTTGGGGTGAGGGATGGATGGGGGAAACGACCGTTTTCCCCCCAACATACCCTCAAATTTTGTCAGCGCCATAGCGTAGGGGCGATGCAGTCGGGCTTCATCTTTTCTCAGCACGCTAACTTGTCTCCGACTGCCTCGCCCGCGTAAGACGGTGGCAATCCATACCACAACGGGCGAGGCGATGGGAGACAAAATCAGGCGTTGATCACAAGAAATACCCCATCGCCTCGCCCCTACGAAAGGCTTTGGGCAAAACAGTAACGGCCGTTTCCCCTCATCCCCCTTTCTAGCCATACGTAGGTGGATTGGGATTGTTGACAAACCACACGAGATAGACGCCGATACCCAGCAGCACCGTCAGCATATAAAAGGCGTACGAGATGCGCATCACCAGTTTGTAATTGTTGAATTGCAGCGCTTTGATCATCAGGCCATTGGCCCGCAAAACCACAAAGACACCCAGAGTAAAGGCAATTGCCCCCACCACAGCGTGTAACGTGGTCAGCCAATAAAAGGTCTCATTTAATCGCTGCGGGATGCCGGGAACGATGAAGTCGCGGTAGGGCAAAACCATCATCCACAGCACAAAAATGACGTTCAAGATGACGGCGCTGGTCTGCACCCAGCGGTGAGTGTCATACTTTTTCTTCACGGCAAACACGACTCCGACGGTCAGCAGCACCGCGAATAAAATCATCATCATGAGGGTGAAATCGGCGGCCCAATTGGCGGCTGTGCCTAAAAATCCTGGTTGATGCAGAAGCTCATTCATAAAAATCTCCTGGTCCCCACAAATTTGGTTCGTTAAATTGCCTATCGAGATGAATGTAATTATTAAACCTTAGTTGTCGGTATAAGTCTATGATGGATTGAGATTGCCGTTTTCCATCTCCCTCTTGACTTGGCCCCAGGGGCCGGGCGTATCATTGCTTCATGATCGATCAGACGAATGAACAGTTGTTGACCATTGGGCAGTTTGGCCGGTTGAGCCAGCTCTCCCGCAAAGCACTGCGTCTCTACGAAGACCGGGGCTTGTTGTGTCCAGCCCTCATTGACCCGGACAGCGGCTATCGTTACTACGTGCGTGCGCAGGTAACGACAGCCCGCCGCATCCGGCTGCTGCGCATGATGGCGATGCCGCTCGACGACATCGCGGCCGTGCTGGCAACCTGGGATGATGATCCGGCGACGGCAGAGCGCTTGATACAGGGACAGGTAACGGCCGTTGAGAAACAAGTAACGGCCGTTCAGTTGGCCGCCCGCCTGCTGCAAGAAGAGTTATCACCCGATAAGGAGCAAAAAATGTCATTTACATTTACAGAAGCTGAACATCCGGCACAGATGGTTGTCTCAATTCGCCGCCACATCAAAGTGCCTGCTTTTCACCAGTCAATTGAGCCTACGCTGCGCCAGTTGTGGAGCCATATCCAGGAGCACGGCGCTCAACAGGCAGGAGAACCCATCGCGCTCTATTATGGCCCGGTCAATGAGGAAGATGATGGCCCTGTGGAAATTTGTGTGCCGTTTAATGGCCTGGTGCCGCCCACTGGCGAAATCAAGGTGCGTGAACTGCCAGCCCACAAAACAGTCCAGGTGCGTACCTTTGGTGAATACAACGAGTTTCCCAAGCTGCTGGAGATGTGGAACGGCCTTGGCAAATATGTGCATGAACAAAACCTGGAGCCAAATTGGGACTACGACATGACCACTTACGAAATCTGGCACGGTGACGAAGAGAGAACGATGACGATTTGCTGGCCGGTGCGTGAGTTTGTTCAAGCCGCAGCCTGATAGCTAAAGCATCACCCGCGTGGTATGTTGGCATATAATAACGGGCAAGGCGATGGGCGCAGAGGCTTTAAGTTTAGCCACTGCAATGCCCCATCGCGTTGCCCTACTTCACCACCTCATACGTCGCTTGCACCATGCCATTTGCCCATGATTTGGAATCCACCAATTTCAATTTGACATCCCTTTCCAGACTGCCAAACAACGGTATCCCCGCCCCAATCAACACCGGAATCGTGGTGATGCACATATCATCAACCAGGCCTTCACGCAGAAAAGATTGAATCACTTTGCCGCCATCGAGATAAATGCGCTTGTACCCTGCTTGTGTCAGCTTGTCTAACAATGCTTGCGGGTCAGCGTCGTCAATCCGAACCGTTTTGCGCACCGCTTCTGGTACGTCAGTCAAACTTTTGCTCAAAACGATGACCGGTTTATCGCCATACGGCCAGGGATCAAATTCCAGCACCTTCTCAAACGAGCCGCGCCCCATAACAAGCACATCAATCGCGCCAAAAAACGCACCGTAACCCGCGTCATCACCATCTGCAAGCGGCTCGATTTCATGCAGCCAGGCCACATCGCCGTCGGGTCGGGCAATGTAACCATCGAGACTGGTGGCAATAAAAACGGAAACCTGGAGTTTGTCTGGTGAGGTCATACCTGTTCTTCCTTTGGCAGCCAAGGGCTTACCCTAAAATCAGTTTGTATGAAAATGCTTATTAAACCTTAGTTGCCGGAATTCGGCTATGGTAGCCGAGATGCCTCAGCAATTCTCAATTTAGCGACATTCTAGGGTAGGGGCGGGATGGCGCGGCGACTATTCGCCGCAACAA
>JACSSI010000547.1 GCA_014879345.1 Anaerolineae bacterium
TTTGTTTCCTCGAAGGATTTCCCTGATTCAGGGAAATAAAAAAGGATAGTCTCTTTTTTTTGAGACTATCCCTTTAGATTTGCGACAAAATCGAGTAACGTAATCAACATAGAGGGTTTGTCGAAACGGAAACGGCTTTTGAACTTTAAATAATTATTCCGGTAATCCCCTCTCCCCAACCCTCTCCCCAAAGGGGTGAGGGAGCCAGGCCGATCCCCTCTCCCTTTGGGGGAGGGTTCGGGTGGGGGTAAATGGTAGTGATACGTTACCGAAATAAATTGTTAATCTGCTTTAGCTGTTACCACAAACCCATAACGTTACCAGATTTAATCAGAAATTTCAGAAATTGTGCCGTAAATACAGTCGAAAGCGATGCCACGCGTACTGTACACTTTCATCATGGCACAACCATGCCAATGTCCAATTTTATTTGCTGTGGCAGTGTAAGAAATGACATGAGATTCACCATCTGTCCCAGGTGTGGTGACAATGGCAAGCGTGTCATTTACGGCTGGAACAGAGCCATAATTGGTGCCAAGCGTGCCATCTTTATTTTCCATACCGACATTTAAACCTGAAACAGATCCTGTTCCATCTACTTTGGCGTAGATAAACGTGATATCCGGTTCAATCGTGTTCGTTTTTATCCATGTCTGGAAAGTGTATGCTTCTGTACAGTTTTCCACACAATTAAGAATTGGTTTTTCAGAATCGAACGCAGGTATATTTTCCCATTCAATCACAACCCAGGACTCACCATCACGAATAAATAAAGCCGCATAAATATTACCACCCGCTTCTGGGTTCAAATCTGTCCAAAAGGGTGCGATAACATTGTTGGGGATAGCCGGGTCTGGAAATATTTGGGGAATATAGGCAATATCTTCATCCGAACCAAGACCAGGAATTAAGTATCCATTACTGGCAATACCTATTGTGGTATAGGTCTCGCCACCATATACAAAAGGTTCCAGTGTAGCAACGTTGATAATAGATTCATCTTGTACACCGGTTAAGGGTGCTATACCCAATGCGGCTAAAGAATCGTATACAAGTGGCGAATCTGTATTTTCTATCGCAACAGAAGGGGGTGTGCCGCTGGCTAACAAGCCACGTTTTGTGATGATGTTGTGACGATGAAAATTGCCTCCATCAACGCTGTTTTCTTGAATAGTTAAGTGAGGCGAAGTCCAATCCAGCAATTTATAATAAATATCTTCAGCACTGTTATTTTGTATCGTAACGGTGCAGAGCGTTTCTTCACCAATCTTCAAATCGGTGGGTTCACATACTTTTTCAAGTGAAATATTAGAACCGGGAAGGGGGATGGGAATTTCATTGTCGGATGTATTTTCACCAGTCTCGTTTGTTGGTGGAGACTGTAATGAATTAAGACTGTTTGAAGTTGCATCTGGCTCTTTGGGGAGTTGATAGGTGGATACTGTTGATAATGGGGTTGCGGAGGTCAAATTCTCTTGACCATGAACAGAACCTGAAAAAAGAATGCCAGCTATAAATAATAATACAATTCCGATAAGTACTTTTCCATGCCGGTCACGGTAGTTCATAAAGGTTCCTCAAGATTGGTCACTACATCTTGGATAAGTGGTTGTGACGATGTGAAAATAAATTTATTTACTTCAATAATAGAAAGCGTTGAAATTTCATGTATGTGGCTTTATAAAACGCATGAATGTAGGTTAACTAGGCTCTCTTGCGTTACAAAATATCAACTGCAATAGCTTTTGAAGTATGTGGTGATTCACCAGGACTCGGGTACTATAAACTTTCTAGTTTACAATTAAAATTAAGGAGGCGCTAATGAGGGCGACGATGACAGTTTGCTCAATTTTAAGCGTTACTTTGCTAAAAATTGATAGCCTTAAGGTCCTGTTAAGGCTGAAATTGGGGTAGATTTTATGCGAAAAGCGCAGATGATTTGTGATTTCTCATGAATAAATCATCTGTGCTGATGGGGGATGCCTGATTTAAGTTGTCATTGAATAACGGACATATTTTACTACATGCCGTTTTTCTATTCATGATGTATATGATAACCAAGAATGGTTGTGCGATTTAGCAATAAAGCAGGCACTTTTTGTATTGGTTTATTCATGATCTGGCGTAAAGGATAGATGGTGACATCGGTTAACGGAAAAAATTCATATTTTTCGTCGAATAGATTTTCATCCGGTGTTTCTACATTGACGTGCAGGTCGCCGCGAATGGCAAACCATTCTGTATAACAAACGATTGTGCGTTTGGCTGCCAGAAACTGCATTTTTGCTAATTTTTCTTTGTCCAAAATTGACATAAAAGAGATGGCTTCTCGATTGATGGTCATACCAGGTTGTTTCATGCCTTTGAATTGATATTTGGTACCGAGTGGCAGCATTTCAATACCTTCAAAATAAAAGCTAAGGTATGTTCGATTGTTCAGGAAAATAAGCATATCTCCGCGAGGTTGAAAGCGTGCTTTGACGAGAAAACTGGGGATGCCTAGTTCCACATCCCAAAATTCAAACTGTAATCCTTGCATGATGATGCCTCCTGATAATAATGAGCCGTTAAAGCTTGCGTTTGTAGTTATTTCAGATTATCAAAGAAATGAGAGGGGGATACCATATGACCTTTGTCTCAGGTGGTGTGTTGTGGCTATGGTTTAAGGGTGATGAGTCCTCGTTGGGCGGCAATGGCAACGGCTTCGGTGCGATTGCCAGCATTTAGCTTGTTCAAGATGGCGCTGACGTGGAATTTGACTGTGCGTTCGCTGATGACAAGTTCGGCAGCGATTTCTTTGTTTTGCAGCCCTTGTGCTAATAATTCCAGGACTTCTAATTCACGTGGTGTCAGGGTTTCAACGGGGGGGTCTGGTTCCTGGCTGACCTGGCGCAGCAGTTTGGAGGCGACGACGGGTTGGAGCAGTGAACCGCCGTTGTGGACGACGCGGATGGCGTTGAACAGATCTTGCCGAGGGACTCCTTTGAGTAGATACCCTTGAGCGCCTGCTTGAACGGCCGTTAAAATGCGTTCATCGGTATCAAAAGCAGTAAACACAATCACGCGCACGTCGGGGTTGGTGGCACGGAGCGCTTGCAGTGTTTCCACGCCGTCCATCTCTGGCATTTCCAGGTCGAGCAGAATGATATCCGGGTTGAGTTCTGATACTAGTTGGATGGTATAACGGCCGTTGCCCGCCTCACCTACCACCTCAAAATCTGGCTGCGTGCCTAAAATAGCCGCCAACCCATCCCGTACCACCGGATGATCATCTGCCAAAAGGATGCGAATTTGTTCACTCATATTGCTATTCTGCGTCTTGCCATAACTCATCGGCATCTGGCGCCTGAGCAGCCATCAGTGGCGGCGCAAACTCTAGGTTATCAGGACAAAACCGGGCAAACTGATTGTCATCGGGGAATATAAAGACAACCAAAATTTCCTGTTCTGGATCATAAGAAGCCACCTGTTCCCCAACACCCGCTTCTTGGGCGGCGGCCTCATGCCAATATTTTATATCATCAGTGGCTTCTGTGAGAGAACATTCAATAGCCAAAATGCCACGGCCGTATTTTTGAAAACCAGAATAGGCGTAGGCAGCAAACGTCGGCCAATCATTAAAAATGTAATCGCATTGTCCGTCTGGGGTGGTGATATTCATCCTAATCTCTAAGCCAATTTTTTGAAGGAAACCGCAGCTCGTTTCCGTTTTCGATGCCCGGAAACGAGCTGCGGTCTGCACAAATGAGACAATTATTTACTCGTCACATTGTACACCTTATTGGCCTAACATGGCATTTGCCGTTTCAATGGCTGGGATGAGCCGGTTCAAACTATCATTGACACTTGTGCGAGCTACACCATAATTGAGTTCGGTGACACCACCGCCGTGATCGATAAAGCATAGATCGAAGATTGGCTGATTTTTCAGGCTGCCGTGTTCGACGGCGAAGATATATTCGTTGTAAATACCCTGCCATTCACCAGGAACACCATCATAACGAGGGCTGCCAACCAGGCCTCGATAGTAGTTGGTGTATTCTTCACAAGATTCTGATGAACCACGAACCAAACGGTCTAGCAAACCACCCATTTGCTCTAACATGGAACGGGTATTATTCATGCTGTTACGCATGGCCTGTGCCTCAAAC
>JACSSI010000548.1 GCA_014879345.1 Anaerolineae bacterium
AGCAGGGGCAAGCCAATCTGGTAAAACATTTGTGCCGCCGCATGAAACAGGGAGGGGAAAAAGTTGAAAACGGGGTAGCCATACCCATACACCAGGTCTGGTGACCAACGCGGCCACAAGCCAGCATAGGAAGCGGCCTCGCCCCAAAAGAAGATGCGCATAAGATGAGGGGGCAGGTCGTTGGTGCGCGGGATGCCGGGCAGGAAGTAGGGCGAAGCGGCTGGTATGACCAGCAGCGCCAACGCCAGCAGAGTGAGCAGTTTTCCTTTCATCAGGAGAATTGTAACGTAGCTTTATGAAACGATCATGGTGAAACGGCCGCATCGCCAGCCAGCACCTTAAGCGTGCCAATTTCTGCTTGACCCGGGCGGTTGCCATTGGCTGTTTCGTAAAAGCCGACAACGAGCGTGTATATGCCGGGCGCGACATCAGAGGGCAAAGTAAGTGTGTGGCGGTCGGTGATGTATTCGCCGGGAACCCAGCCGGTGGTGGGGCGCGTCCAATGGTCTGGCACGGCATCGGATTGGGTGACGAGGTTGCCATTTTCGTCGAGTAGATGCACAAAAACGCGGTAGTTAACGGCCGTTTCGGCGGTGGCTTGCCAGAACAGGTTCAAATCGAAGGAATCACCGGGAGCCACTTCGACAGGCTCAGTGACCGATGAATTTGTCGAATAACCCACCAATCTGCCAAAATCAACTGCAAAATCAGAAGTTATGTCTACTTCTGGCTGCTCAAATGTGCGCCGGGGCGCGTCAATTTGCCATTCGCCCAAGGCAATCATCTGCTCGCCGATGGTGAGCCTGAGGGCATAGGTTCCTGACTCCAGTTCAGGTGGCAGCCGCCATGCCACTTTGTTGCGCACCACCGTCTCCGCGCCTGCACTGCCAATGAGAACGGCCGTTTCTGCCACCTGTTCCCCGTCTTCATTCACCAACCCTAACTCAGCCGTCACCTGTTCATCCCAAATGGCAGAATCACCCTGCCACAACAAATCCAGTGACGCCTGCTCGCCGGGTCGCCAGACGACATCTGGCACACTCCAACCGAGCAGCGTTAAATCGGGCACTTCGGCAAGCTCAGTGACCAGCACTTCGGCAAGCTCAGTGACCGGCGTGGGGGCAAAGGTGTCAACCTGGGCGTTGGCGGCGGTTGGTTTCCAGTTTCCTGGCGTCACTTGCAGCCTTCCCAGCCGGGCAATGGCAGGATTGCTGCCAACCGGCGCACCCGCCGGAATAAGCGACAGATCCACATCACGGCGGTAAATCGTGGCTTCGAGCCAATATTCGCCGGGCGGTGTGCCGGGCAGCAGTTCAAACTGATAGGTATCTCGGGCATAATGATCCACCAGCCAGCCCGGTTTGCCGGGTAAGTATTGATACTCAACAGGACGGGAGTAAGGCAAGTTCCACACCTTTCCCTGCTCGTCGGCTATTTGCAGCACAAATTCATAGGGAACCCCAATCTCGCGCAAAGCGCCCCAATATTGCGTCACCTCAAACTGTTTATCGGCCGCCACCCGCTCTGGCCCCGTATAACCGAAGTGCATAAATTCATTGCTAAAATTAAATTGGGTGGCATGTTCTACGCCAAGTAAACGGCCGTTTTGCAACCGATCTGCGCGAATAGGTGAATTTACATGGTCAACCAGCACTTTGCCTGCGCCTAAAATCAGCAAAATACCCAGCCACAGCCAGAAGGTGCGCCTGGACGGCGGCGGCTTCACACCCCTAAAAGAATCTGAGCGTCGCCAGGCCCATCCGATTAAAGCCAACGCCACCACGCCAGAGAAAAGCAGCGTCGCCAGGCGCAGCGGCGTCGCTCCAAATTTAAGCGTAACAACGGACTCTCCAGCAGGCAGGGCAAACGTGATCAGGCCATCCTCGGCTCGCGGCGCAAGTGGCGCAGATTCCCCGTTAATCCAAACGCGCCAGCCTGGAAAATAAAAGGCGTTGTAGGTGACGACCTGTGCTTCCGGTAGGTGCAGGCGGTATTCATCTCTAGCCGGCGCGTGCTGCCAATCGAGCAAAACGGCCGTTTCCGGTAGTTGTAAGCGATTTACTTCAGTTCCATTCTGATACTGGGCGTAGACGCCATCGAGTGGGGGCATCTTTTCCACCCAGGCAGGCAAGGCTTCGCCCAGGCACTCGCCCGCGCACCGATACAAAAGCCCTTCGTCAGACCAGAGCGTCTCGTCCGCCAGCATTGCCATGGAAATATCGGCGGGGGGTTCGCAGTACGTGGGGTAAAGCCAGGGCCAGCCCGAAACCACCACGACCACGGCCGCCCCACCCACTGCACCCGCCAGCAGCCAGCGCTGTCGCCCGGAGCCAGCCTGTAAACGGCGGCTCAACCAGTCAAGGGGAATGCCCGCCAAGACAGCCAGCGCCAGACTGGCTGGCCCCAAAAACCGAGAGGGTAACTGCACAAAATCAGGCAGAGGCAGGTACATCCATAACGGCCGTGAAACCGCATTGGTCAGAAACAAACTCCCCAGCAAAATAAATACCCAGGCAAACAAAACACGTCTGCGCGGCTGTTTAGAGGCAAACAGCAGCAAAACGCCAGTGAGCGCCAACCCAAATTGACCCAGCCCCAAACGGCGGCTGATGGGTGGATTGGTAAGCGCCTTATCCATCGGTTCATCCGGCCAGCTCACAAGTTTGTTCGCTTGCAAAAAATCGCCATCATAACGGGGCCACCAATGGCTGATGCCCGGAGCCGGATGACGGGTCATGGTGTTACCCAGTTCCACAAAAGCGGGCAGCCAGAAAAACGCCGAAAGCCCCAACGCCAGCCCAATAATCAGCAGCGCCGGCCATACCGCCTGCCACACGCTGCGTAAATTCTTCCAGGAGCGGGCTTCACTAAACGAGAGAACCAGCAAGATTAAAAAGCCAAAATTGGGGATGATATTGTGTGACAAGACCATCACCGCAAACAAAACAGCGGCAACGGCAATGGCGCGAGGGGAACGACGCGCCAGGGCAATATCGGCGGCGGTCAACGCCCAGGGCAACAAGGCCAGCCCCAACGTTTCCGGCACAGCGCCCCTCTGGATAGCATCCAGAATGAGATAGGGTGCAAACAAGTAGGCCAAACCAGTGATAAACGCCGCGTTGGGCTGAAAATAACGTCTGCCTAAGTTGTAGCCGCCTAAACCCGCTAAAAAGAAAACAAGCCAGATGAAGAGTCGGTAAGCTGGACTGAACCCCAACCCTAGAAAGGACAGGGCGGTGGTGGCCCAGTAGGTGAGCGGCGCATAAAAAGCGAGGATGGGATAGCCATAGCCGCGCATAAAATGTTCGCCCCATTGTAGAAATGGAGCACCCTGTCGAGCGTTGTCTGCCATATGGACGATGCGGTAGAAATGGATTAGCCCATCGTGGCTGCAAGGCAGACCGTACCAGAGCAGGGGCGCGAGCAGCAGGGCGGCCAGGGCAAAGATAGCCGCCGCGCCAACTTGTTCACGACGGCCGATATGGGCTGATGGGTCTGTGGAAGGGTGCGTAAAATCGGTCATAGCTATTTGATGGTTATGGGGGGCAAGCGGGTTTCGCCAGCGCGTATTTGCGTGGCTGTATCATAAAAGCCCACGAGAAGGGTGTATTGTCCAGGAATGGCGTCGGCTGGCAAGGTGAGTGTGTGGCGGTCGGTGATGTATTCGCCAGGAACCCAGCCGGTGGTGGGGCGTGTCCAATGGTCTGGCACGGCATCGGATTGGGTGACGAGGTTGCCATTTTCGTCGAGAAGATGGACGAATACGCGGTAGTTAACGGCCGTTTCCGCCACCGCCTGCCACACCAATTCCACCTCGACAGATTTACCGGTCACTGAGCCTGTCGAAGTGGCTGGTAAATCTGTCGAATAACCCACCAATCTGCCAAAATCAACTGCAAAATCTGAAGTTATGTCTACTTCTGGTTGTGCAAATATGCGCTGAGGCGCGTCGATTTGCCAGTCGCCTAGTTCTATACGCTGTTCTCCGAGCGAAAGCCAGATGGTATAGGTTCCTGTCTCCAGTTCAGGTGGCAGCCGCCATTGCACTTTGTTGCGTATCACTTCCTTCGCGCCTGCACTGCCAATGGGAACGGCCGTTTCTGCCACCTGCTCCCCGTCTTCATTCACCAACGCCAATTCAGCCGTCAC
>JACSSI010000549.1 GCA_014879345.1 Anaerolineae bacterium
CTGGTGAATCACGTTGCCCCCATTTCATATAGGCGCTCAGCGATTCGTCATCATCCTGTAGGGTCGCGCAGAACCACCCTTCTCGGACAGAAATGATATGCTGCACAATTTGTCCCAGCGGCCACATATGCGGCGCAGGTTGCAGCAACAATTGCTCATCCGTTAACGGGGCAATGCAATCGCGCAGCTTTTCTTGATAGCCGCGCCAATTCTCATAGATCACATCCAGTGTTAATTCGGTTTGCTGTTTCATCTTTCCTCCTCGAAAATCAATATTCGCGATTCCAATGTTTGGTAACGGCCGTTTCTATCCAGATCGGAAGACAGGAAGAATTTTTTGCCGGGAACACCAGGCTAACATCAAGCTAAGTACCACTGCCCAAGATTTTTGAATCGTACTTTTTCATCACCACGCCATGTTGGTCGGGTGGCGTCTTGTGCAGTTCACGAATTAATTGATCTAATCTTGGGGTTAATATCATCAAATACCTGGTTTGACCGTGGGCTTCGTAGAACGTGTGCGGCACACCAGCCGGAATGAACATGGTATCGCCTGCCCCTACTTCGACCTCACCCTCTTCGAGCTTAAATGTCATCGTTCCTTCAAGCATATGCCAGGCCTCATCGTCTGCGAAATGAACGTGCATATAGGGTGGGCCACCCCCAGACCATTCGTATATCCTGAACGAGTTGCCTGGGGCATGAATTTTCGTTATCCCATTGGAATAGATTGCAGTAGTCATCTTTGTTCTCCTGTTTGCCTCGTCATCTCCTATGCTTTTGCTATCTTTTTGGGGCTGGCTCAGCGAAAGCAAGCCCAGCCTCCTCTAAAGCTTCCCTCAGGATGGGCAATGATTTTGGCCCCATACCGTGCAGCGCCAAAATTTCCTGCTCGGTGTGGTTTGACAGATCAGCAGGGATGTTGATGTTTGCGTTTTGCAGCGCACGTCGGGCGGGCGCACTGAGCAAGGAGAGGAAGCCGCTCTCCGGTTTATCCGCCGCTGCACAAATTGGGCAGGTGGGACAATCTGAGCTTTTGTAGAATGTGTGGCCTTTGGCGCAGGTCTTTTTTCTTTTTGCTGACATTGTTGTTTTTAATCTTCGCGCATGAGATTAGTCCAATCTTCAGAGATTGGACCAATCTGGCGTTATTTATGCCTGGCTTTGGGCGTGGTTGATCATCCATTGAATGCCAAACTGATCCGTCAACATGCCAAAGTAGTCACCCCATGGTGCATGAGCCAGCGGCATAGTCGCCACACCACCAGCCGAAAGCTGCTTGTACAAGTTGTCTGCTTCTTCTTGGCTATCTACTTGCAAAGAAAGCGAGAAATTGTCGCCAAATGTGACCTCACCCATAGCGGCTACGGTATCGCTGCCCATCAACACAGTGCCATTACCAAGGGGTAAGGCGACATGCATAATCTTTTCACCCTCGTTTGTATCATCAAGGCCATCTTCAGAATGAAAGGCTTTAAAGCGATTAAACATGGGTGGTTCGCTGCCGAATACTGAGGCGTAGAAGTTAAAAACTTCTTCGCAATTGCCATTGAAATTTAGATACGCATTGATTGTTGTCATGTTGTTCTCCTTTTGATTAACGCTGATTACAGACCTCCGAGGTTTTCAAAACCTCGGAGGTCTATTGATAAACTGATGAAGGCTATTTTGCGGCGGCGTAGGCTTGTTTTAACCAGGCCAGCACGTCAGCATCAATTTGCGCTGGATCGCTGATGCGTACGCGATGTGTGACCATGTTGTTCCAGGTTTCGGCTGCTTCAAACCGTTCGGTGGGGGCAGCATCCTTCAGCTTGATACCAATATCCAGACGTTCGCTAGTGGGCTGCACGATGCCAAACTTCTTGCTGCCGCGCAGCAGGCTGATGTAGCTGCTGGTGGCGGCGACACCGACATCTGTGCCAAACTCGTTGAGGTTTGCCAATAAAGTATCGTATGGCTGCCGCCACTGTGCCTTCTTGCCCGTGAACAACTTGGCGATCTTGTCATCTGGCGTGACGTTGCCGGTGTCCGGTTTCGTCAGGATTTGGGCGATGACGTTGGCATGACCGTGCCCCAGGCCATAATCGGCCTTGAGCCAGGCCATGACTTCACTGTATTGTGTTAATCCTTTTTCGGCGGCCAATACCCGAAAATCATCCGGGGTTTTGCCTGTTTTAGCCTTGATCGTGTCGAGATATGCTTGGTATGACATAATTTTCTCCGCTGTTTTTGCGTTTTTAATGGGTAACGGCCGTTCCCATCTCAACCATCTTGCTCACCGTACGCCAATTACGAGCCGTTGCCGCTACGCCGAGTGCTCTTTCCACTTTCTCAGCCAGTTTGGAGCGACCAATGCCATCGGGGGCGTGCAAGTAAAACACCATGTCGAGGAGTTGGAACTGTTCCCGCTCTGTTTTCAGCGTGGTCAGCAGGGCTAAATCCGGGTGGGGCGGCACGCTTTCCAGAAAATAGAAGTGGAGCGTTTTGTGATCTTCTGTGGCTTCGGGGAAGGGATTGCGGGTAACGGCCGTTTCCAATTCCATCAAGCGCAGCAGCATCAGCTTTGGCCGAAAGCCGTGACTGGACTCAATGGCCGCGCTCATCTCCTCCGCCAGCACGGGCAAGTGTGTGCGTTCGGTTTGGAAGACCACATTACCACTTTGAATGTAGGTTTGCACATTCTGCAAGCCCATCTCTACCAAAATACTTACCAAATCCCGCATGGGTAATTTGTTGTTTCCACCCACATTAATGCCTCTCAACAAAGCAATAACCGTATCCATTATTCCACCTGTGTGGCGATCCACCACGTTGTGCCACCACTATCCTTTACGCCTCCCCTTTTATCTGCGTCATCTTTCTGCTCTGGTGCTTGCACCGATTCTGCGCCAGCCTCAAGCGCCCGCTGATACGTGGCATCCACGTCAGGCACATAGATATGGACATGTGCAGGCATGGACGGCCATCCTTCTGCTTTGTCCGCCAACATAATAACTGAATCATCAATACGCATTTCAGCATGTCTGATCTGGTCATCTGCCCCGATGATGTGGCGCACGGGAACAGCAGCAAACGTTTGCTTCAAAAATTCAATGGTTTCTTGGGCGTTCTCTACAATGAGATAGGGGGAAACCGAATTGTACGCTTTTGGTTTGTAGGAATTCGTCATGGTATCTCCTTTTTTCGCATGATGTCCTCTTGGCAACAGTATCCGCCGTTTGGCTGTCATTCATTGATTTCTTGCCCGAACATTATTCTGTGCCCTTCTGGGGTTACAACACCAAATTCTCTGAGTCCCCAAGGTTTATCAGCAATTTTTTGCGTAAATGCAACGCCACGATCTTTATATTCGTTGAATAGCTCATCGATTCCTTCGCAATTCACATACGCAAAATAGGAATGATTATGCGTCTCTCTTGCCAGCATTTCCCCTTCACAATGACCAACCATCAGATAGAAACCGTTAAGATTTAAAAATGACCAGCCACCTACCCGAGATCCCACCGTAAATCCTAGTTTTTCTACAAAATATTTTTCTGCGGCATCTAGATCGTTTACGGCCAGAACATGCTGTGTCTTATTCACTTTGAACATCTTTATTCTCTCTCCAGTTCCATCATGATTTATAGCTACTTTAATACACACAATGCCTGCCGAATTTCGCCCAGATGATAGGCGGTATGGGCAACCATGGCGATGGCTCCCCCGATCTCGAATTCGCTGGGCCATTCCGTTGTGTCATTAATCAGTTGTTTGATGCGGTTGTAGCTCTCACGCAGCTCTGTTTGGATGGACTGCCATTCTTGAAGGGAAACGGCCGTTGTCTCCCGCCAAATCTTATCCCAATCCACCTTTTCAAACTGCCCGGTACGTACATTATGCTCCAAGACATCCAGGTAAAAGGCAATGTGCTTCACCTGCGCTGCCAGGGTGGCACATTTGCCCCCAACCGGAATAGAGGCTTCTGCCGCCGTAATATCGGCCAGCGTCTCAAACAGCGAAGTGCCTTTATCGAGATAAATGCCTTGTACGTTGTCAAACGTTTCGTCGAGAAGCATCAATAAAGCTTGCGTAAAATGTTCTGTTTGTATTTGAGCAGTCATCATATTTCCTTATTTTTTCTTCTTTTTAGCTTC
>JACSSI010000550.1 GCA_014879345.1 Anaerolineae bacterium
GCTGTGTTTGATGTGGCGGATGAGGTGCTTGACGGGCTATTTGACGCGCTTTAGACAAATTTTTACCGCAGAGAGCGCGGAGGACGCGAAGATTTTTGTTGGTGCATTTTGCTTTGCGCCTTCTGCCTTTTTTATAGTTATGCCTCTTTGGGAACTCATGGGATTTTACTCGCGTCATGCGGAGTGAAACGAAGCATCCCAGAGGTACGGGATTCTTCACTGCGTTCAGAATGACACGAACCCCAACAAATCCTAAAAAACATAGTTATTTTACGTTTGATTTTCAAGTATGAAAGTGAAGGTTTATTTGCACACGATTTTGCAGCGAGAAACGCCGGAGGGTATGCAGCGGGAGCTGGATGTGACGGTGCTTTCGGGCAGTTCGGTGGCTGATCTGACAACTGATTTGGGGGTGGATTTGCCGGTGGATGAGATGATGTTGGTGGTAAACGGCCGTTTAGCCCCACCATCCTATCCTCTGCAAGAGGGAGACCAGGTTCACTTTATGCCCGCCGTAAATACAAATCCATCACGACCGCCAGATAGAGCCAGCCTTCACCAGTAGGAATATAGGTGATGTCACCCACCCATTTTTTATTGGGAGCTTGAGCCGTGATCTCCTGATGCAACACATTGGGGGCAATAGGATAAGCATGCACAGCGTTTGTGGCGCGCTTATAGTGCCGTCCCCCTTAGCCCGTGGGCTGCCATAGGTGCCACGACTCTCTGTATGAACTTGCTTAAATGGATGGCGCCTAACTTAAATTTCCACGAAACCTGCGAAAATTGTCGATATTTTTCTGCCATTTTTATTCCCCTGAAAATAGTAGACACTCTTTTCTGAGTGTCTACTATTTTCAGGGGAATATCATATTTTAAATGATAGGTATAGTTAAGGAAAACGGCCGTTTTCCCGCCGTCAGAATTTGCGTTTCGATCAATTAATCGCCCCTGAGACCATGCTGAATTCAAACCCTGGCCCATCCACCTTACCGGCAATAACCCCATTCGATATGGCTCCTGCCGAAGACACCTTCAGGCCAAAATCGGTGATTTGTCCTCTAGGAGTGGCCTTAATGTAAAGCCCTTCTTTGGCTGAAAGCTCCACCAGCCCATAGGCGCTGATCTTTTGTTTAGCCCCGGCAAACAGCGTCAGCGAGTCCTGGCGTGTATGGTAGGTAAGCTGGGAAAAATAACCCAGCGCCCCTGAAGTGCCTACTTCCAGTTCCACTTTTTCACAGGTTACGCTAAAGGTCACAAAGTCACTCAATTTAATGGAACCCTTCACGCCCCGCACAAACGGGGGACACTCCAGAGAACTTGGCAGTGTAGGAGCGGCGGGCGGCGGGAAGGCATCGGCGCGGAACCCTTCACAAAAGTCCCATAAAGCGGCCATGCCACCGGTCACTGTAGCAGTTGTATTGACAATATCTGTCTGCGCGTCGTTGGCATCAGCCTCTGCCAAAAGGGAAGCGTACTGGTGTTTCAACGGATCAATCAGGTTGGCGGCCAAACCAGTTTGAACCTCATACAAGGCGTAGGCATGGGTGCGACGGGCGGCGGCGTAGGCTTGCAAAGCGCCTTGTTGCTGCCCCCATTGGTTAGTGAGCAAGGAGCGGCACGCCGCAAAATAGACAACTGGTTCAAATTCCTGCTCGCCCAATTCCACAAATTCGTCACCATGCCGATCCAGCATTTCGGCCAAATTATCTCCAGCAGCAGCAAAATCTGCTTCCAGCGCCAACATCTCCGGCTCCTGATCGGCTGATGTTATGGCTGAGACAACATTGACAAATCGTATGGTGGTGAGGGCTGGTTCGTCGGCGCGGCGGGCTTCAATTTGCTCGATGAGAATTTCTTGCTCAGTGACAATCTCGTTGCCATCTTCGATCAAATCGATGGTGACGCCCTGGTAATGGCTAGCTGTGTCAGCTAATCCCGATGTGCCAGCAGGTATAACCATGGGTGGCAGCGTGGGCGTTTCTCCAGCCGACGTATCGTAAATCTGGTCGAGGGGTAAACGGCCGTTTATCTCCTCATCTTCATCCACCCACTGCCGCCGAGCGCCCAGCCGGTAATAATGCGCCGCTTCTTCATCTTTATTCTGGCATAGCAGCGCCACCGCCAGATTCTGCCGCGCCTCTGACAGTTCCGTATGGGTCGACATTAACGGGCGCAGTAGCGTTTCTGCCGCCGCCCACTGTCCCAGGCTGATATGGGCATGAGCGCGATTGTTGGTCGCCACCTGGACGCCGGGAATGTTCATCGTATCGGACAGCTTTCCCGCAGCACTCTCAGCCTCATTCAGAAAAGCCAGCGCATGGTTTGGCATCCCCAGCAGGTTGAACACCCCGGCCGTATTCACCAAAATCATTGGCTGGTCTGGGGCTTTCTCATAAGCGATCAGCAGTCCGGCCAACGCGCCATCTGGCCGATTGTCTACTGCGGCCGCCATGGCAAATGTTTGGGCGCTGGCGGCAGTGGCTACCTCTGGCAGACCGCGAAACGTGTTTAGATTGGCTGCGCCAACATGCTGCTGAAGGTATGCCCAGGCATCGCGCCGCGCCTGTTCGTAGGAGAGGGGATTGGTGGCTATAGGCGGCTGATAGCACAACTGCGGTTTCTGAGCGGCTAACAGCGCATCCAGCGCCGGGCCGTTAGGCACCACATTGGCATCACTCAGGGCTAAGTAGTCAAACTGCCCATCTGATGAGCTATTGTTCATAATGATAGGCAAATAGGTAGTGTAGGTCTCGGTTCCGGTTGCCGGGGTGGTGGCGGTTGCTGGTTGCGTATCGGATAGCAGGATTGCCAGCAACGCCATGAGGGCCAACAGCAGCGCTGTTACCCCAGTGAATCGTGGACATATTTTGTGGTCATACACATCTTTTTTGTTTGTCATGTTTTTTTCCTTTGGTATGGGTGTTGATGTGTATGAGGATACGTTAACGGCCGTTTCTCAACCGTCAGAAAGGGCGTTTGAAAAAAATACAGGGTAAGGGATGTGGGGGAAACGGCCGTTGCCGCATCAAACGCACCGTCGCCTCTGCCACCTTGCCGATGACCACCTCGCCTGTCACCTGCTCAAAAGCTGCGCCTATCAAGGTCTTTGTCAGTTCGAAAACGGCTCCGGATGATTTATGTCCTCAGAGCCTTGTTCAAGCCAATATTGAAAAGCAGACCGCGCCCTGCTGGCAATGGGTGCATTTAAACCTTCACGAAGCAGTTGCTGATCGGGTCGTTTGGCTTGAAAGAGGTCGAAAAGTGCTTTAACAGTCGGGTAATCCTGTGATGTTGGCATGAATTTAACCGTATCACCCTGTTTGATGGTTCCTGTTTGTAAAACACGGGCATAGACACCATAACGCGCAGAGGCGGCAAATTTCTTGACAAACGTGGCGTCATTCATGCAAGCGCCAAGGGTGGCACAAGGAATTCGCCCAAATGTTATTTCAAGAACAACATTGTTTATCTTGAAACGGTCTCCGATTCGCAGGGGCTGTTGGGGAAATTGATCGAGCGTCAGATTTTCGCCAAATGTACCAAAGGGAATATCATGACCCAGTTCATTTTCCCACCACCTGTAATCCAGCGCACTGTACAAGTAAATGGCTTGATCTGCGCCGCCATGACGCGCCGTATCCACAATCAAATCGTTGAGGATACCCTCTTTGTTGATGATGACTTTTTCTGTCGTTGGCTCTTTGAAAATACCAGTTTTTATAATTTTCTTGCCTATTTTGATTGACTGCGCCTTTCCTAGATTGATAGACAAAATGTTCAAATTGAATTCTCCACTGTTCAAATCAGAAAATAACGTTGTGTACGCCCCCTTCAGTTGCATTAGTCGCAAAAGTAGACGGCCGTTCTACCAAAAGTTGTTGAAAAGCGGCTAACCATTCCCGTGCCCGCACATCTGACGGGGCAAAACTGCCAAAATTATTTGGGCTGAAGACAAGCACCTGTGGTTCATGAGTCAGATGTTGGTCTTAGTTGAGACGAGTCTGCTGTTGGGCATAATCGTTCAAAATTTTCTGCTCTTGCCGGTAAACCATGCGCATAAAAAATGGCGTCGTAGCCCGATCAATCGCTCCTTTCAAGCCGGGCTGCGGCTGCCAAACCGTCTCAAACG
>JACSSI010000551.1 GCA_014879345.1 Anaerolineae bacterium
CTGTCGCCTTGCAGCGCTGCCAACCGCAGCCGCTCCATCACGGAGTACCCGTATTCAAAGCCGTAGCCCAATGCGCCTGTGGTGGGATCCATGATGACGCGGTTGAGCGGCAGCCCCATGTCGCTGATGAGAATGTTGAGCTGCTTGGCCAGGTTCACATCCATCGCGGTGCGAGCGGAGACCAGGTGCCCGTTTGCCAGCGCCCCGGCTACGATGGTGCGGTAATTTTTGTCTTCGCAGACGCCCAAGAGCAGTCGTTCACCCTTGAACGCTTCAGCGATGGGCAGAATCAACTCGTTGTCTTTAGCTGCCTGACCCGGGCCGAAGACGATGAGGGGAATGCCGGTGGCTTCCAGCACGGATTTGACGGTGGCAACGGCCGTTTCCGGCGTATCTTCCAGTGAGAGTGTGAGTTGCAGTAAATCAGCACCCTCTTCTTCGGCCAGCCTGGCCCAGTCAGCCGGTTTGTGCATCACTTTGCCCCACACTTCTTTGAGCAGGGTAGACCAATCATCGGGCGTTTTGCTTTTGATTTCGATGGCGATGACGGGTGCGTGAGGGATGTCGCCTTCAAAGTGCATGAAGGGCATGGCTGTTTCACCGCCAATCGTGATGGTTTTTGCCCGCGTGCCGCCCTCTGCTGCTGTAGCCCCCAGGGTTACTTCCTGCACTTTGCCCGGCCACTTTTCTCTGAGGATGGCTGTTTGGGTATCGGCAGCCATCCAGGGTTGGTCAGGAGGAAGTTTCACTTTGGGCAGCGGGGTCGGCGTCGGTTTCTTGTGGGTGACGGGCGGGGGTGAGGGGATTGGTGGATCGGGAACGGCCGTTTCCGCTGCTGGCTTGGAGACCTCCGAGGTTTCTAAAACCTCGGAGGTCTGTGGTGGTGCTGTGGGCAGTGTGCCGCCTAGCGCAGCCAAAGCCGCTTGCAATGCCTCCCGCAGTGAATCAACTGCTTCTGTGGGCGAGGTGGGTTTGGCTGCCTGTTCCCGTGCTTTGCCCAGCAGTTCAGCCTGACGCATCGCTTCAGCGGCGGCAGTTTGCAGAGCCTGTGCTTGCCGTAGGGCTGCCTCTTGCGCCTGCTGGAGCAGTTCAGCCTGAGTGCCGGCGATTGGCGATTGGAGGGTGGAGAGTGGAGATTCTAATTTTGGCGGTGTTGGTGCGGGCTTCTCCATGATAGGTGCTGGCGGTTCCGGTTTGACTTCTTGTTTAACAGGTTTTACTGGCTCTGCAACCACCTCGACAACTTCCTCTGCGACCTCCGTGTTCTCTGCGGTAACTTTTTCTCCTTTGGCGATGGCTTCCTCGACAACGGCCGTTGCCTGATCCAGCACCTCCTCTTTCTCTTCAAATTGGGGCAGCGGGTCACGCAGCGCACTCATCGTCGGCATTTCCAGGACTGGATGGCGCATTTCCTCCACCCATTCCTCAAGTTGTTCTACCGTAGTCAAATTATCGCTGTCGGCAATGCGGTCAATCAAGTCGGGGATGCCTTCCCGTTCGGCCACATATTGCAGCTCATCGGCCATCGTCTCTTTGAGCACCTTGCTCATCCACACCACCCGCTTAAAGCCGCCATCGGCTGAAATAAACTTGGGGCTGATGAGGTAATATTTGCCCACACCCATCACGCCGGGCGTTTGCACACCGCCGCCAGCCATGCCCGCCAGCGTGCTAAACTTCATACCGGCCGGTGTCATATTCACATCTTCACGGCTGACGACCATCACCCCTTCTACTTCAGGGATGTACATGACGATGCACTCAAAACAGCCACACGCCGTCATCGGATTTTCCATGATGGAATACATAGAAACTTCCTGTATCGCGCCATGCGAACCTTTCTTGGCGTAGTCGAGTGTGCCTTGCCAGTATCCCCGTTCCTCGTCTAACTTTTTGCCCAGGACGATGGGTTGGTTGGGGCCAGTGGGGTTGATGCTGTAACTCGCTTTGCAGTCGAGCCAGTTATACGCGCCGCACAAACCCAGCCGTTCCGGACTGACGATGCAAACGTGATCAGGGGCGAAAGATTGGCAGAGTGTGCAGGAATAAAATTCATTAACGGCCGTGTCCGTGAGGTCAGCCAGGCGCTGGTTGCGGAAGATGTAGGCTTCACGCGCTTTCTCTAGCAATTCAGCAAACGGTTCCGGGTCTGTGAAGATGGTTACTTGCACTTTATCTACAATCGCGCCAAAGTCGGCATGGAAGCGGGCGTGGAGAATCTTGCCAAAGTGTGCCAGCGTGAATCCCTTTTCAGCCGCTGCGGTGGATAGACGAATCCAGGCAATATCACGCTGGCCGATGTGCTGAATACCGGAGGCACCGTTGATAAAGTAGTGGATTTGCCGTTCCAGCACAGGCTCGAAATCATCTTGCATTTCGCGTCCCGCCACTTCCACGACAATACCCATGTCCATCGCACCTTTGTCTTCAATGTCATCAAAATCAGGCCCAACCACTTCGATTTTGCCGTCGGTGATTTCGTTCATGGGAGCCATACGCAGGTATTCAAAGCAGCGGGAATTTTTGCCGCCAAATTCCACGCGCATGTCGGCTTTACGCACCACCTCGCCTTCAAAGGCGGAGCCGTAAGGCACAGGCACAGGCACGTCGGTTAGTTTGATTTTGAGGCCGCGAATTTCAATGCATTTTTGAACTAACTGTTCTGCCCGTTCCAGATCATCGGCTCCTCCAATTTCGTTAAAAGGCATACTCACCACATGCTCGTAGGTGGTGATGCCGGTGGGCAGAATTTCGGGAATAACGGTGTCGGCGATGACGGGGAAGCCAAAGTTGATGGCGCCTGCCGCTGCCGCGTATTTGAGGTCGTCTACTTCGCCCAGCGCCAGCACAAAGGCGTAGACGCGCTCTTTGTTGTAGAGCAGGATGTCGCGGGCTTGCCCCGCTTTGAGACCGCCAAAGGTCAGGGCGGAGCGGGTGGCAAAGCCGAGGGCGTAGATGGCGCTCAGGGTGTCTGTACCAAAGGGCACGGTGTAGGTGTCGTAGCCCAGTTCAACCCCTTCTTCGTGGAGCTGATGGATGATAGAACGGCCGTTTACATTCCCGCTCAAAAACGTCAAAATATTGCGCTTTTGCAGCTCACGGATGAGCTTCACCGCCACTTCATTCGATTTGGCACAGCCCACAATCGCCGCAAAGCCTGGCATACGGCCGTCTACCAGAGAAATCCCCCAGGTACGCAGTTGAATGTCGTCAATAGGGCCATTCAGATGTCCAACTAGGCCGTTGCCATTGCTGCCATAAGATGTGCCGCCAGCCAGCGCAAACCCGGGCAAAAGTTCCGGCTGCACGTTATAGACAAAGCGAATTGCCTCAACGACTTCGGCCGCAATCAGCGTCGCCATGCCGCTGTCTAACGTTTCACCCAGGTAAGGTGTCCAGTGCTGCTGGGAAGGCAGCGGATGGAGCAGTTCGTGGGCATGAGCAAGCGCTGGTCGTAAATCAGCCAGCGTCTCCACCTTTTTGCCGGTCATGCCATAAATTAGGGGCAGGTAATAAGCAGTATTGGGAAAAGCGACCGGCATCTGCTCCCCTTTTTCAGCAATTGCTTTGGTTAACATCAACTCTGCTTCATAAACGAGGGCATTTGCCCCTCGTATTGCTCGTGTTGCAATGTATCGTGACATGGTTTCCTCCGTGTCAGTCGGCAGCTACGCCATAAAGAGCTTCGCGCCGTTGGGAAAAAGGCATTTCTTCCAATACCAACATGCGGTCGTCACCGCTGCGACCAAAGTTCTCCGGTTCGTAAGGACGCAAACCGAGGGCTGCCCGTTTTTTGTCTATATGATCCAGCGTGCGTTTCACCATCTCATCCGGGTCACCTACAAATTCCAGCTTACCACCGTACAATTTCTCCCAGCCTTCGCTGATGTAGTGCGAGACGGCATCGCTATCGCTCATCTTGTCGGGCATACCGCTCACTGGAGATGAACCGCCAAACATGACATAGGCACCAGAAGCGACGCAGTAGGTGCCGATGGCTAATGCTTTCTCGCTCATCCATTCCGGCGCCAGGCCAACTGCTGGAATTTGGTCGATGTCGTCACCCAGGCCGCCTTCTTCAACCATTTGGGTAAGCACTGTGAGAATACGGGTATTGTCTACG
>JACSSI010000552.1 GCA_014879345.1 Anaerolineae bacterium
TGCCAACACTGGGCAGCAAAAGAAACAGGCACACCAAGTTTCATTCGGAAATGCTCTAAACCTGTTTCCGCATCTAAGTGAACAAGCACCTCAGAGTCTATGGTAAAAGAAAGAACGTCTTTCTGAAAAGTTGGGGCAGAGATTGTTTGAGCATCCTCGCGCCAAAGCCAGCACCGGTCACCGCTTTGGTCATAACAATGAACATGCACCTCATCGACCAAAAAATCCCGGTCTGAGGTTGTGATAAATACGTGGGTTTCGGCTTTTGCATTTACACCAACTTCCAGGCCACTGACAGCATCATTTTCAAACAAGTGTGACCAACGCAACTTTCCACTGTTACAGTCAAGTGCCAAAAGATAGGAGGTGTCTCTGTCAGGGGACTGCACGATTGCCAACAACAAATCACCAGCGACCAGGAAACCAGTAACTGGGGAATTATCCAATTGAGCCGACCACAATATGTCCATCATTTATCAATATTTATTGAATAACCATTGCCACAATGAAAAAACTTGCATCCTAGCCTAACGGCAACTATTCTTTACCAAAGGTGATACCGGCAAGAAAAGATTATTGTTACCTTCCACAATGATGCTATCCTGCAACACGGTCTCACCATTCACAGTCACTGTCATTTCCCATTCTCCTGCACGCAAGCCAACTTCTCGATCCCACAAACGAATTTCGTCAGTACCGCTAACTGGCCCATTCCATGCACAATCATAAACAACCCACAGGTCACCATTTGATCGCCATGAACGAGTATATGCCGCACCAACCGGTACATTCTCGTATTCCCATTTTACAAAAACTTGCGTGGAGTTAGCAGGCAGCGAGTAGACGGCATTACTGCCGTCATTTAGGCACGTTGACATACAAAAACGAGCGTTCCACATCCGGGGTGACAGACCGCTATCAGGTGGAATAGGGGTCGGCGTGGGCGTAGGGATCGGCGTGGGCGTAGGGGTTTTAATCGTAATATCTAATGTAAAGTTTGTGGCATTAGAGCCTGGATCAACGATGATGGTGTAATCGCCACTTTGAGGCAATGTTCCATCGTAGGAACCTTTTTGATTATGCAATATCGCACCTGACGGAGAAATTACAGTTAAGTTGGCGTTGCCAGAAACCATGGCAACACGCATATTCTGTGAAGCTAAAGCCCAGAGATGGTAAATTTGCAATTGATTTGAAACAAGGCTTCCAGCTACTCGGGTTGAAATTGCTCCCGGAGGGAAAGTGATCTGCTGCACGATGCTACTGGGATTGGGAGGGCTGGTAGGGGTATCTGTTGGCTTGCTGGTGTAGGTGGCTGATGGCGTATCTGTGGGTTTGGCCTGGCGGGTTTGTGTCGCTGTCGGGGTGTATGAAGATGTAGGGGTAGCAGTTGGTGGTAAATCGATTGGCCTGGGGTCGCCCCTATCAAGCGGGTTTGTGCCTTGCTGCTGCTCTTTTCCGTCATTAAAGCCATCACCGTCGCTGTCCGGATTATCAGGGTCTGTTCCCAATGCAATCTCATCGGTATTTGCTATACCATCCTTATCATTGTCAGCGGCAGGCGGCCAAAAAGCAAAAGTTCCTGCTGCCAAAAACAGTACTGCTAATAAAGGCAATACCCAAAGGGGAATGGTTGGCGAGATTTGCAGATGACCCGTCTCAAACTGTGGTTCAGATGTATCAGGGGTTGCATAAATTTGGAACGGAAGGGTCTGTTTACGCCCGAGTAACTGCCGTTTTGGAGGCACAATACCAACATCAACAGATTTCTCTTCTCCTGCAGGCACTCTCAACCGCCGCTGAGTAATGCCAAATTGGATTTCACCGGTTGCATCTCGACCTGTTATTGTGTAAATACTGCTTTGGTCTCCTTCATTGAGAACCAAAAGGCTAACAGTTCCCTTCCCTTTCAGCTCATGTGGACTCATTTCAAGATGGAAGCGATCTTCCCGAACGGCCTGACTTTGTTTGGTAGCTGTTTCAGTTTTTGGTAAGGGTAAGACTGTTGAAACAACAACGGCCGTTTCCACAGTCTTGGCTGAGCCTGTCTGAATAGCCGAAGCCAACGCCTCAGCCAAGGCGCCAGCCGTCGCATAACGGTCATCACGATCCTTAGCCATCGCTTTTTGGATTATGTCCTCACATACAACGGGCAGATCAGGATTTGCTTCCAAGATTCGTGGCACTGGTTCCAAAACATGCATCATAGCCTGCCCCAACGTTGTATCTGCTTTATAGGGAACATCACCCGTCAGCATTTCATAGAGAATAACGCCCAGGGAGTAAATATCACTACGATGATCTACTTGTTCGATTGCTTTTGCCTGCTCCGGACTCATGTAAGCAGGTGTACCCAAGGTATTGCCCGTTTGGGTAAATGTAGTTGACGACTCAGCCAGTTTTACAATGCCAAAATCAGCCAGAAAAGCATTGTCTTCCCGATCAAAAAGTATATTATCTGGCTTTAAGTCACGGTGAACGATACCATTTTCATGTGCATAATCTAAAGCACTAGCAAGCCGTTGAATGATGGGGTCAGCCTGGCGCATGGTAAACGGCCCTTTTTCCAGGTGACTTTTTAACGATCCGCCACGCATGTAGCGCATAACAAGATAAGGCAAGCCCTTGAAGTGGCCGTAATCGTAAACAGGCACAATATAGCTATGCTCAAGAGAGGTAATAACTTTAGCCTCCCGTTCAAAACGAGCTGAAAATGTTGATTCCCTGGCAAAATACGTTTCCAAAATCTTGATCGCTACTTCCCGTTCCAGATTCGTATCATAGCCAAGAAAAACATTAGCCATGCCTCCTTGGCCAATCTTGCCTCTGATTTCGTAATGCCCCATCATCTTGTTTGCCATAGCAAAACTCCTTGCATACTCAAGCATAATTCAGCTTACACAACCTGGGGCAAACTGATATTATAAAAAAGTATCAGGTCATTCTATTCAGTTGAGTTACTATACTTAATTTTTATTCGATGATTTTGCGAGGATGGTGTGGAAATTGCCACTCTCAACATTTACGCGGGTATACACATATGAAACTGATTAAATTTCAATTTATCCGGCAACAATCTAATCATAACGAATCAGATGATGGAAATCAACCTGAAACAAGAGATCGAAAACAAAACCCCACCATTAGCGATGGTGCGGTTTTAGGCTCAATTGGAACTAATAGGAACTTGAAGGGGGGCGAAACAACAATGATTTAAGGGTTCTGATTACAGAAAGCAACCAGAACCCTTTAGCTTTCTGTCACGAATAATTGCGTTTTACACTCACAGGTGGCAACGCTTTCACAGCATCTTTGTCGATATTGAGATACACCGTATCGTATTCAGTATGGTCAATTGCAGATAGCGGGATAGCAATTTCATGCTTGCCCCACAAATGCCCTTTTCGCAAAACAAAATGGGTGACATGACCATTTTCGGGATTAATGATGAACTCGTCTAACACGCCAACATGCCCGTCAGTGGCGCTGATGTCTGTACCACGATGAATGGCTAGTTCACCGGGCGGCACGTTTTCTTCATCAACTGGCACGGTCATGGTATCAAGCGGCACGACGTAAGGTGACATCCAGCGTCCACCTTGGTACATGGCATACTCTTCGGGCGCTACTGGCATGAAATGTTTTTCTGTAAAGGCGGGTAGCATTTCTAATTCTGCTTTGGTGCAGGTAAGCTGGATTTCTTTTTCACTGGTCTCTGCCACCAGCGCCAACGGCACCAAATGATCCGCCAGATGTTCGTCTTGCACAACGATATGGGTCATTTCTTCAGCAACTGGATTAACAATAACGGCCGTTACCGAGCCACCATGCCCGTCACCACATATTACTTTAGCTTTTAATGGAATATCTTTCATAATCAATTCTCTCACAGTGTCGGTTAAGATTCGCTCTGTCCATCATCCTTTTTTTCAGCCTCATTACTTTTTTCTTTAACCCAGAAGAAATAGAGCGGCACAAGAAGTAAGGCTAATAAGAAAAGAGCACCTAAAATCACAAAAATCATCATGGTAACCTCCTGTTTATATTGTGTTACTAGTAACAAAAATATGGCTAATGGGAACAAAACCCTATTTTAGCAACCAATAACAAAATGCGGTATACG
>JACSSI010000553.1 GCA_014879345.1 Anaerolineae bacterium
CCAAAGAAGTGAGCAGGATGTAGGCCGGTTCACGGCCGTTATTGGCTTCAAAGAAAAGGGAGGGCCCATCAGTCAACACGGCGGCGGCATCCAGTCCGTTATACGCTTCATCATGATACAGACCGGGCGGCATCTCTCCCAACTGATAGAAGCGCAGGAAAACGGCCGTTATCACCGCACATAATAATAAAGCCCACCCCCAGTGGGATGAGCCTCGAAGATGTTTCAGAAAACTTTGCATACAGATTGCCTGGTTGTCAAACCGGGGCAAGTATAGCAAAATAGCTTGCTGCGGCAAAAACGCCCATCATGTAGCAACCATTCACTGACCACTGTTCACTGAAAACTGAACACTGTCCACCAATCTTATGCGCGTACTCATGATTTCCAAGGCTTGCCTCGTCGGCGCCTACCAAACCAAACTAGAAGCCATCGCCAGCCACGACGATGTGGAACTGACCGTCATCGTGCCGCCCAGTTGGGATGATCCGGCCGGGCCGGTGCAGTTGGAACGCAAATACACCAACGGCTACCAACTACTTGTAGAGCCGATTCGCTTTAACGGCCGTTACCACCTGCACTACTACCCCACCCTCAAAAAACGCTTGGCCGAAATCCGCCCGGACGTGGTTCACATCGACGAAGAGCCGTATAACCTCGCCACCTGGATGGCGATGCGGCAGGCAAAAGACGTGGGTGCCAAAACCCTGTTCTTCTCCTGGCAGAATCTCAACCGCAGTTACCCGCCTCCCTTCCGCCAGTTTGAACAGCAGGTGCTCAACGGCGTTGACGCCGCCATTATGGGCAACAACGACGCCGTTACCGTCTGGCAAAACAAAGGCTACACCGGCCCCTATGACGTCATCCCGCAGTTTGGCGTAGACCCCACCATCTTCCGGCCACCTGCCCACCGCGACAAAGGGCGCGGCTTCATCATCGGCTCGGCCAACCGGCGGCTGGTTCCGGAAAAAGGGGATGATCTCCTGCTCAAAGCGGCAGCGAATCTGCCCGGCATCTGGCGCATCCACATCGCCGGTGACGGCCCTGCCCGCGCCAGCCTGGAGCAGCTTGCCGCCGACCTGGGCATCGCCGACCGCGTGCATTTTGACGGGGCGATTACTTCGTCGGAAATGGTAACATATTTGCAGAACATGGATGTGCTGGTGCTGGCATCACGCACACTGCCCAACTGGAAGGAGCAGTTTGGCCGGGTTTTGGTTGAGGCGATGGCTTGTGAAACGGCCGTTGTCGGCGCCCAATCCGGTGAAATTCCCAACGTCATCGGCGAGGCCGGTCTTACCTTCCCGGAGGATGGCGTGGCCGCTCTTCATGAACAATTAAGGAACCTGATCCAGTCCGAAAATTTGCGTGACGACCTGGGGAAAGCAGGGCGTCAGCGTGTTTTAGACAGGTACACGCAGGCTCAAATCGCAGCACAAACGGTGGCTGTTTATAGGGACATCGTCATAAATTAAGAGTATACTTGCGCCACTATGGATGAAGGAACGAAAACGAGTGAAAACATGCAGGAAACACGCGCTCCCCGGCTGGGTGTGCGTATTTTGGGATTGGTGATGATTATAACGGCCGTTCTCATTGTCTGGTACGCCATCGTCGTCTACATCGGCTACCAGCAGGGGCAAGAACTGCTGCAAGAAAAACAGATCAACACGCTGACCACCCAGGTCAATACACAACTCGATCTGGCTCGCCAAAATATCAACGAAGGCCAATACAGACTGGCACGCACCCGCCTGGATTGGGTGGTAGAACACGCCCCTAACAACCAGGATGCAGCCACGCTGCTGGCCGAAATCGACACCCGTCTCAACATTCAACCCACCCTTGTCAGCGGCACAGCCACGGAAATCAAAGCAACCGCCACCGCCACACCTATGCCGCTGCCCACCTCCACACCCGGTCTCATTGGCAACCCGGAAGAAGAACTGAGCCATATCCAGCTCGTCGTCAACAACAAAGAGTGGGAAGAAGCTATCAAAGCATTAGTAGCCTTCCAATTTCAGTTTCCAAATTACGAGCGGGAAACAACCGACCGCCTCCTTTATGAAGCCTATATCGCCCGGGGACTGGAAATTGTAGAAGGGGAACAAGTTGAACTGGGTCTGGCCTATTTCGCCGAAGCAGAAAAACTGGGTGATTTGCCGCAAACGGCACTTGATTATCAACTTTGGGCTGAACTCTACATGGCAGGCATTGCCTATTACGGCGTTAACTGGGATATTGCCGCCTTCAACTTCCGCGAACTGTGCCTTTCCGCCCCCTTCTTTCAGGACTCGTGCAACCTGTTGCAGCAGTCCCTCATCCGGCAGGGCGACCAGTTCGCCTTTGGCCTGGATTGGTGTCCCGCTGAATATTACTACCAGGAAGCCGCCTCATACGGCGCCGACAGCATCCTCAACGATAAACTAGGCCAGGCCCGCGCCACCTGCGCCGAAGCCACCCCCACTCCCACCGAACCGATTACCGATACACTGGGCATCACGAATACAGAAACCATTACAAATCCCTGACATGATGTACCGCCCCTTTTGGCAATCTACATGAACGCGAGGTATTACGGCTCTTATCTTAACCAGTGGCTCTCGAGAGACCCCTTCCCCGGATACGGCCGTTTACCGCAATCCCAGAATGGCTACAGCTATGTGCATGGTAATCCTGTCAATTATACAGATCCAGCAGGTTTAGCGCGAATAAAAATATGGGTATCAGCTTTCATTGAACCAGCATCTATAACATTTCCCGATCCATTTATGCTTGACCCAATAGCCGAGTGGCATGGTGATGGACGCTCGTTTTATGCTGGCGGAGCCCAACCTAGTGCCAGAGTGTGGCATGAAGTTATTATAGATACTTCTCCTTCACCATTATATTACTGTGATGGAGCAGCCAACTATACTTTTCCATTTAATTACATCAAATCTAACCGGGCTGACACGGGAACTACTATCGCTGTTTCTTATCCGCCAGGGATAATGGGTGTCAGAAGAATTGGCAAAGCGCCCGCACCTGCCAAAGCAACAGTTTCTGCCTCAGCAGAAATGATTACAGTGCATATGGAAGCCCATTCGGCAAATCCACTTACCCCTCCGGGAACACCAGAGATTGATTACGCATATGATCTATCTTTCGATCTCAAAACAGGAGCGGTTATAGTTAAGGGTGAACATGATGTATTTCCCTGGCATGAACTGTATGTAACTGTAGACGGTATTCGTCCAACAAATCTTCAGGTGCATGATGTTCCAAGTGGACCAACAAAGACGCCTGCTGACTTAACTGGTTTGCTTCCGTCCAAACTTGTTAATAATCATGCAATTGTACCCGCTTTATTAAATTAGGAGTGTTTTATGGCATTGGTTTCTGACAACCCAATTCGAAAGGCAGCAGTTGCCGCAGGTCTCATTTGTTTGCTGACGAACCTGCTCGCCTCCTGCATATTATTTTGGCAATTAGGTAAGTTTGACGCAAGCGATTTTATGGTGATATTCGGTATAGGCATTTTGTTTGCAAGCGCGATTGGCGGACTTGGTTTCGTCGTAGGTTATTTTTTGGTTGATTGGCCAATTTATATTGCCTATGTTGTTGCTGGGATAGTAGGAATTGGTGTTTTTTGGTTGTGGGTTTTTTCTGCGGGTTTCTTCATTTTTGGCAGCACTGTAGAACGTTTAAGCATTACGGTTGGGGAGGGGTGGTTAAGCGGAAGCGTTGCCGGGATGCTATCTCTTGTTACCTTCCTGTCTTATTTTAAAAAATACTCAAATCAACGTACTGTATCGAGGTTATTTTACCTTATGGCTACGATAATAATCATTATTTGCCTTGCAATCAGTACTTCCCATTATTACTTTGGGAAATTCATGTCACCCTAGTAGTTTAGCAAACATTTATTGTCGGATAGAGTCGATGCAATTTAATACGAGCATCCTCCCCTGCTGTGGTGCGGTCTTTAATTAACTGCTGTGGCCGGTCTCCAGACCGAGCCACACCCCGCTTGCCAGTCTCCAAGCAGGTGGCAGTTGGGGTGCAACGGCCGTTCTCATCCATCATTCCAAGAATATGCGCAGGCATTTAATTGTTAATCCTTTGCCAGG
>JACSSI010000554.1 GCA_014879345.1 Anaerolineae bacterium
AGTCTTGCCAATACTAATTGGCATTAAATTTGAGGAGACTTTTGTAGTCTCATACACAACTTTAAACCGAACCCTTGTAAATCTGTCCGGGCATCATTCTTAGCGTCATCTTACACTTTTCACTCTGTCAACTTTGCCATCTTGCAACTTTGCCACTCACCTTCTACAATGTCCCCCATCATGAATACACCGCAAGTTGATGTTGCCCAATTGCAAAATCGTGATCCAGATGCCTGGAGCCGCTTACTGCGGGAGGTGTTGGCAACGGATGATGTGGCGGTAACGGCCGTTACCGCTGAACCCCTGCGCACCGCCCAAAATGCCCCCTACGACCATCCCGTCAGCCGCTATCATATCACGCTGGCAGAGCACACAGACCCCATTACCTTCATTGGCAAACACACCAACCTTGCCGAAATCCAGTTCTACCAAAAATGGAGCCACGATTTCCCCGATTTAGCTGCACCTTGCCACTATCTGTATGCCCATGAACGAGGTGGCTGGCTGATTTTAGAAGACATCCCTGATGATTTCCCTCCGCTCAAATGGACACCTCAACATGCAGAGCACCTCATTGAACAGTTGGCCGATTTACACACGCTCTACTGGCAAAACCCGGAAGCGCTGTCACGTTTAGCCTTGCCCCATTTTATCGGAGGGCAGCAGACTACTTGGGAAGACTTGGTAGAATCGCAGCCCGTTTATTTTGAGCAGGGACCGGGCGCGATTTTGTCTGAACACGCCATCCATCACGTAGGTGGTCTGGCCGAAACGTTCCTCAAGGCAGCAAACGGATTGTTAGTGATGCGCAGTCTGGAGGGTTGGCCTGGAATTCTGGGAGAAAGTCACTTAACGGCCGTTGCCGACCTCCTCGACGATCCCGTGCCTATGCTTGAACCACTCAAAAATCTGCCACTTACACTGGTGCATGGTAATCCCCATTCCCACCATTGGCGGCTAACCCTCTTTGAGGAAAGCTATCTGCTCGACTGGCATCAAGCCATCATTGGCCCGAGTGTGTTGGACTTAGTCAGCTTCACAGAACAGTTCGACCTGTTATTTGAAAACGGAAATCAATCACGACTGCTGGTGAGACAGGAACGGCCGTTATCCGATGAGACCATGATCGACAGCTATCTGCTCACCATGTCTACAAGATTGGGCACAAAATTTGATGGTCGGGCTGTGCGCCGGGCCATTCCGGCGGCACGCTGCCTGCATGTACTCACCCATTGGCTGCCCCACTTCGCCACCTGGTTTGCCCAAATGCCCAACAAATACACCTGGCAAAAAATCAACCGCCTCACCGACGAGCAAATCGCCGAAACCCCCTACCGTGCCATGATCCCCTTCCGCCCCTATCTGGCTGGTGTATTTCACCGTTTCCTCCAATCCTATAAAACGCTATGACAATTCTTACGTATAGAGAGCAGTTCACAGGTTATTCTAAGCTCTAACCCTTAGAATACTTTTCAATCAATCATTACCTAGACCTGGCAGGTTTACATAAACATTTTAAGCCAAACCTTAAAAGTCTTACATAGATTCTTGCAGCTACAGCACCTGAATGAACCTGTCAGGTCTTGAACTACATACGGATAGGAGAATAATCAACTTGACACTCATAGCAGATTCGCTCATTTTCGGGCTCATAATAGTATTCATGATTGTCGGGCTCATCGGCGTGATGTTTCCCGTCATGCCCGGCATCTTCATGATTTGGCTCGGCGTATTCGTATACGTGTGGCGATATGGCTTTGAAGTCATTACCATTTGGCACTTCCTGTTCATAACCCTCATCGTATTGGTGGCTGGCACCTCAGACCTCTGGCTGCCCATCTTTGGTGCAAAAAAAGCAGGAGCCGCCAAACGCACTATCATCACCGGCATGGTAGGTGCTATTGCTGGCTCCATTCTCATCCCCATCCCCATTGTGGGTACAATTATTGGCTATGCTATCGGCATTCTTTTAGGCGAATATCATAAGCGGCGCGATTGGGATCAAGCGTGGCGGGCTAGCAAAGGCGGTCTAGCAGGCTGGGGAATAGCAACGGTTATCCAACTGGTCGGAGGCTTACTCATCATTGCCATCTTTGCCGGGACTGTACTGGCAGCATAATGGGCAACATCGAAAGCTGAGCCTGTCGAAGCTTGAGCTTGTCAAAGCCCAGCATGTAATAGGGATAAAAAATAATTATGGATGCAGATATTTTACGAACATTAGGACTCTATCTAGCGGCGGCAATGGCAATCAGCCTCGTTCTGGGGCTGCTGCTCTTTCTGTTTGTCGTGCGCCTGATTCGGCGCATCGATGTACCCCCCGGAGCGGACTTCACCGAAACCCTGCTGTACACACCGTTTATCGTCGCGATAACCATTGACTTGTTAGACTTTGCTTTAGATATTTTAGCTGCACCATTCAGTTGGGTAATTTTGGATCGACTGGGTTTGAAGGCGCTGCGTGGTTTGGCGGCTGTTGAAGCGGTACTACCTTTCACCCAATTCATTCCCACTATGACCTTATGCTGGTTCGGTGCCCGTTTCTTTGGCAAAACCCCTGGCTCCACCACCAAACCAAAATACATCATCGACCAATAGTCTTCCCGCCCGGATTTTAAGGTTTGTAGTAACGGCTTTAGCCGAAAAGCGGTTACTACAAACTTGAATTTCAATTCCTATCTGGGTGCTGCCCCATTTTCCGACAACGGAATCGCCACGTAAAAAGTGCTGCCTTGCCCCCGTTCGCTCTGACACCAGGCACGTCCCCCGTGTTTTTCGGCAATTGACTTGACGATAGCCAACCCTAAACCGGAGCCTTTGACCTTTTCTGTGCCTTTTTCTTGAGCGCGGTAGAAACGCTCGAAAAGGCGCATCTGGTCTTCTTTGGCAATGCCCGGCCCATGATCCGTTACACTGAAAACAATCTCTTCCTTCACCTTGTCAGCGCGTAGTTCCATCAGTCCGCTGCCAGGGGCATATTTGATGCCATTGGTGACTAGATTGGTGAGTGCCTGGCGGATGAGCCGTTTGTCACCCACAAAAATTATATCTTTTGGTTTGACATCCACTTCTAGCTTGATGCCGCTGAGGTGGGCGTGCTGCCAAAGTTCTGTGGCTAAATCGGCCAGCAATGGTTCAACTTCAATCGTGTCTTCACGCAGCTTGGTACCAGATTCAATCCGCCCTAAATCGAGCAAATCATCGACGAGTTTTGCCATTTGGTCGATGCCACCCAGGATTTTTTCGACGTAATCTTTTTGCTTGTCATTCATTTCGCCGATCATACTAAGCATGGTGGCGTAGCCGCGCATGAAGGTAAGCGGGCTGCGTAAATCGTGTGAAACGGTCGCCACAAAGTCTGATTTCATGGCGTCGATTTCTTTGAGATGGGTGATGTCGTGGAGGACGGCTACCCGTCCCATCACTTGACCATCGTTGCCCACAATGGTGGAGGTGCTGGCGTAGAATACCTTATCTTTGCCCACAGGCACTTCAGGGTTGTGTACGGATTCGTCGTTGCTGGTCAGGGCTTCTACTAATGCCGGCGCTGGCAAGACGCTGGTGACAGGCCGCCCTACGACCTCGTTGGCTGTTAGACCAAATATGTCTTCCATGGCGCGGTTGATCAGCAATACGCGCTTGGTCTGGTCTGTGACGATAACGCCATCGGAGGTGCTGGCTAAAACGGCCGCCAGTCGCCGCCGCCCCCCTTCGGAGTTGGCATAGAGCCGGGCATTTTCTACCAGAACGGCCGCTTGCCCGGTGAGGGTGTTGAGCAGGTTTTTTTCATTGGTATCAAATTGGTGGGGTTGACGGTATCCGACCCAAATCATGCCCTGGAACCGTTCTTTTGAGTACAGGGGCAGGGCGATGAGGGCATGGATACGGGGGCTTTGTGTGGTGTCAAGGTTGAGGGCTGCTTGAATGGCTTCTGGGGTTTCCAGAATGAGTTCTGGAGTTTGACGCAGCGCATTGATGATGGCACGGTCTAATTTTGCCATGGAATTGGCGGCTGCCCCTTCGCCAAATGTGAGCGGTTGGTTGTTGCTGGGGTTTTGCACGACGGCTCTGGCGCCAGCCGCGTCTGTGCCCT
>JACSSI010000555.1 GCA_014879345.1 Anaerolineae bacterium
TCAGAAATATAGGCGTAAACGGGGGTGTCTGCCTTGCCTTTGAAGAAGAGGGCATCGAAACCAGCCCAGCGCAAACGCGCCGCTGACCAGCCGCCGATGTGGCTGTCAGTTACGGTTCCCGTGAGCGGTGATTTGGTCACAACAGCCATACGGCCGCTCATATTGGCGGCTGTGCCTGTCATGGGGCCATTCATAAAGCAAAGCAGATTGTCGGGCGACAACGGCTCTACTTGCGGGCCATTTTCTAACACATAACGCACGCCTAAACCGCGTGCGCCAATGTATTTACGCGCCCAGTCCTCCGGGATTGGCTTATATTCTACTTTTCCACCGCTCAAGTCAACGTGCGCTGTATGATTTGCGTATCCACCTAGTTCCATTTTGTTCCTCCATGAAGATATGTGACGGCCGTCCTGAGTTGAACGACTGTAAGTTGATTTCATTATCTAAACTGAATGGTGTCTGTTCTTATGTGGGTGAATCACCTCCGAAAGTAGATTGTTGATTAATACCCCGATACCTTGATGACATGGGGCAAACAGGTCATCATCGCCCGGGTGGAAAGATGTCAATTTTATCGTTTTCGTGGATAGGGGCCGTGAAGCCACCATTGTAGGTCAGGTCGAGGCCGTTTAATAAAACACGCCAGCCATTGCGCGGAATGTAGACAGGAAGTACTTCTACCCAGGCGGAGTCTGGTTTTTCATGAGAATGCCAGATTTGATTGAGGGCTTTGGCACGAATTTGGGGATAGTAGTTGAAAAACTTGCGTAAGACATCAGCCACAATGCTGTCTTGCTGCATTTTTATTGCTATTTCATGGTTTCCCACTAACGGCCGTAAGCGGCCAAAGAGTTGAACAGGAATGGAAAATGCACCATCGTCATAATTTTTAGCAATTTCATAACCATGCTGCATTAGATGAAGTTGAACGGATAGATATTTATTCCAGCCAGCAAGCGCTGGCGCAATTACATCACCGGGCAGATTGGCTTCGATCATGTAGCGGGCAAAGGTGGCGCCAACGAGGCTGATGGAGGCTGTAATGTAAGCGGGCGGGGTGTGGATGTGACGGGGGCCATGTCCGGCATGGAATTTGCCAGCCCGGAAGAGGTAGTAGGCGAATTCGTCGCTGGTATCCATGCCTATGACACGTGCCAGCCAGATGGTGAAGAAGCGGCGACGTTCTTCCAGGTGTTTATCGTCTGCACCCATTTCCCAGCCCAGGATAGCGGCCGTTTCTGGCACAGACAGCAGATAATTGTAGGTGTCAACAACGAGGTCGGAAGCACGGCGCATAAGCGCTTCCACAGTGGCAGACATAGCTCGCTTGTCTTGATCCGTCAGGCCGACAAAACTGAGCATCCGTTCCCATTCCTCGGCTGGTTCCGGAGCCAGATTATGTAATTCAAGGGTTGTGGATTTTGTTGCAGTTTGCATAAGTTTGCCATCATTTGTTGGGGTACTATGTACAGTATACTCAATAAAATTTGTCTCGGCAACGCCTTGTTAAGAATTTAATCACGAAATTATTTGGCTAAAAACCTCCACGAGTTGACGAGGGAACGGTGATGAAATTCACAGGTGAACTTCTTGATTCACCGGAGAAATAGGCAGTCGGACGGTCTGTTTTGGTTTTTGGCATGATGTAGATTAACTGGCTCAAATTGAGGGAATTGTATGTAAGCGAAAGCATACACGGGGAAGGTGATGGGGAAGGGGCGATGCGATGGGAGAACAGGTTATGCGCTTGGAATAAAAAATGTTCCACGGTATCGCCCATGCGATAAGGTTGTGAAAAAGCGATAGGCCGGTAGTTGAACGGCTACCGGCCTATCTATTCAGGAGACTGTGGTAATAGCGATTAATGTCGGATTCGTTTGGCCCGTTGTTGGAAGAATCCGGTGAGCGGGTTGATGTAATCCATGTCTGTGCCGATGTTGATGCGATCCACGCTGGAGCGGATGAAGGCTTGGTGTTTCTCTTCTTCCAGTTTGTCCACGCGGTTGTGGAAGGCTTGCTGCCATTTCTTGTCGCTGGTATCGACCCAGGTGAGTTCGCCGGTTTCGGCGTCTTCCAGGGTGAGCAGGCCGACGTTGGCGATGTCGTGTTCCATGGGGTCGCTCAGGTCAACGGCGATGATGTCGTGGCGGCGGTTGGTCATGGCTAAGGTTTTGCGATAATGTGCCGGATCTTCGAGGAAATCGGAGATCATGAACAGGATGCTGCGCCGTTTGACGATCTGGTTGATGGTGTCGAGCGCCAGTTTGATGTCTGTGCCTTTGCTTTGTGGCTCGAAGGCCAGCAGTTCGCGGATGAGGCGCAGCACGTGGCGGCGGCCTTTGCGTGGGGGAATGAACAGTTCTACCTGGTCGGTGAAGATGAGCATCCCGACTTTGTCATTGTTGGTGGTGGCGGCGAAAGCGAGAACGGCCGTTAACTCTGCCGCCAGTTCTCTCTTAAACCGATTCACCGAGCCAAAGTCGCCAGATGCACTCATATCAACCATCAGCATCACCGTTAATTCCCGTTCTTCGGTGAACTGCTTGACATAAGCTTCGCCAGTGCGTGCCGTTACATTCCAGTCAATGGTGCGAATTTCATCACCGGGGTTGTACGGCCGTACTTCGTCAAAAGCCATGCCGCGCCCCTTAAAAATGGATTGATAATCACCGGCAAAGCTGTCGTTCACCAGACGGCGCGTGCGAATTTCAATGCGCTTGATTTGGGACATAAGTTCGGAAGTGAGCATAAGAAACTCCAGTGGTCAGTGGATAGTGGTCAGTGGTTAGTAGGAAGTTTCACAACTGTTCACTGACCACTGATCACTATTCACTAATTACGGTACGTTTGTGTAGTTCAAAATGCGCTGTACGACGTGGTCTGAGTTGATGTTTTCCGCTTCGGCCTCGTAGGAGGTGATGATGCGGTGGCGCAGGACATCGGGAGCCATTTGTTTGATGTCTTCGGGAGTGACGAAGCCACGACCTTTGATGAAGGCGTGGGCGCGGGAGGCATTGATGAGGCTAATGCTGGCTCGCGGTGACGCACCGAAGTCGATGAGATTGTTCAGGTCGCTCAGGCCGTTCTGCCCAGGGTTACGGGTTGCCAAGACTAGGTCTAGGACGTAATTCTTGATTTTGTCGTCTACGTAAATGTGCCGCACGGTTTGACGCGCACGCAGCAGGTCTTCTGGGGTGACGACGGGACGTACAGGCGGCAGCGGGTCGCCGGTCATGCGGTCGATGATGAGCCGTTCTTCGGCGCGGGTGGGATAATCCACTTTGACCTTGAGCATGAAACGGTCGACCTGGGCTTCTGGCAGCGGGTAAGTGCCTTCGTTTTCGATGGGATTCTGGGTTGCCAGTACCAGGAACAGATCGTCCATTTTGTAGGTGGTATCACCCAGGGTGATTTGCCGTTCTTGCATGGCTTCGAGCAAAGCGCTTTGCACTTTGGCGGGGGCGCGGTTGATTTCGTCAGCCAGAATCAGATTGGCGAACAAGGGGCCTTGATGAACGCTGAATTCGCCCGTTTTGGGATTGTAGATTTGTGTACCGACGAGGTCGGCGGGCAGCAGGTCGGGGGTGAACTGGATGCGGGAGAAGTCGGCCTGAATGGCTTCAGCGGCCGTTTTCACCAGCAATGTTTTCGCCAGACCCGGTACACCTTCGAGCAGGATGTGGCCGTCGGCTAACAAGGCAATCAACAGCCGCTCGACCAATGCTTCCTGGCCGACCATGACTTTGTTGATTTCGCTGAGTAAGGTTTGTAAAAATTGCGCTTCTTGTTCGACGCGCAGGTTGAGGTCTCGTACGGTTGAGATGTCCATGTGTGAATGTCTCCTTAGTTTCGTATTGCGTATTGCGTAAGGCTCAGTGAGCCGAACTTCAATCGTTAATCTAAAAACATAAAATCGTGAATCAAAATAATTGCCTGGGGGTCGATGCCCGGTTTACCAGACATCGACCCGCTCCTCTTTCTCTTCCTGGGCAGCCTCTTCCTGACTGCCAGAGCAAGCATTTCTGCTCACCACATGAAAGATAGTTTAGGGGGGAAACGGCCGTTTGCCTTTAAAA
>JACSSI010000556.1 GCA_014879345.1 Anaerolineae bacterium
AAGGCGGCGCGGTTGAGCAGCCAGGGCAAGATGGTCGGGCTGTTACCTGGCAGTTCCCTTACACGGGTCTTGTTGCGAGAATTGCCAGATTCCATACCATGCGCGTCCATTTTGACCTCAGTGATTTCTTGTATGATGCCGTAATCGTCTACCCACCGTTTTAGTCCATCGTCACCCCTGTAATCATATGTGTGGCGCATCTCGCTAGAACTGCGATACAGCAGGTAGAACAGGGTTGATGATTTGCCGCCATAGGATGTGCCTGTCAGGTTCAAGATTCGTTTAGCTGAAACCGCCATGCGATGATAGGCGTAGCCGCGATCTGAGTCGGCCGCTTTGTACTGATGGCATTCATCTGCAATCAGTAGATCGAGCCGCCCCTTGTATTTGCGTTTGATGTATGTTGCCAATGGGTATTTGGCGTAGCCATCGTTTGGGTAAAGGGCTTCGGCGTCATCGAATCCCTGTAGCTGCCGCTCGGCCCGCCAGCGGTGCGTTTTGAAGGGTGTCAGTTTTTGGTTGTCTGTTCGGCGACGGCTCTCCATGAATAAAGCGCTGCTACAATTGGCGCAGAATCGACGTGCATTTGAGAAGTCAGATGGCAGCGCGGGGACACCTTCGTCATCTAGATGCAGACTGCCGCAAGTTGGGCAGATGACGTACCGACGTTTTTTCAGTTCGCCGACAGAAGATTTCAGGTTTTCAGGCAGCTTGTCAGCGGATCCGTTCAGGAATATCCCTGTTTTGAGGAAGGCAAAACTGTCGTTCTTGGTGCGAGGTTTATGCACCAAAGAGCCGAGATAGTTATAGGCGTGAAGCCAGCCACTGCCTGCTCTGGCCGTCGTTTCCTTCATTACACCGAAGATGGGGCCTGGTTGAGAAAAGAATTTATCCACATCGGAACGCGAAGCGAGTGTCATTGTCTGTGCTTTTGGCCAGACGTGTTTCACTTCTCTTTGCCATTTATCAACAAGGTGAGGAGGACAAAGAATGATGATGTGTTTCATGGGGAAGCCTTTAGCGGCCATGACAGCGGGAACCGCTGCCCCCATGATAGTTTTCCCCGTCCCCATTTCGCCGTCGATTAGCGCGTCTTTCTCCGTTTCGAGGCGGGTGGCGATGGCGGCAACCGTGTGTTTTTGAGCAGGCAAGAGACCAGGCTTGTTAACGATAGGAATTAGTCGCCCTTGATTCAGCTTGTTTAGTGCCTGTTCGTAGCCGTTGTAATCAAAGTTGTAAAGCGGTGGATATTGCTTGGTGACAGCTTTGGTTATGGCTGGCAGCCAGTCCTTGAGAAAACGCTGCATATCTGCGTTTTCGTATGCGATTGGCTCTCCACCCTCGGTCAGTGTTGTAATACTGGTGATGACCTTGTCTGTAGAAGTAATGGTAACTTTGTGATCATAATCTTCTTCAGGTGACGCCTGGGTGGTGGTTTCCGTGGTATTCCGCGATTTGTACGAATGGCCTTTGATCAAGAGCCTCTCTGGTGGGCCAAAGCCGTCAACAGTCTCGATGCCGTCGCGCTCCAGAATCTGATTATTCAAGAAGCCAGCCGCGATAACGCCCACGAGATGCCCGACTTTCATGGGCATAAGTGGGCGAAGCTCTTGTTTTGTGGACTTGGCGGGATTCAGGATGGTTTGAAATTCTCTGGTGGCATAAACGCCGTGTTTATGGGCTTCCTCGATTGCGTCGAAGGGGCTGATATTAACGCTGCGAAACGCAAATTTGTCATGCGCCACTGTAGGCGCTGGCAGAATGTAGGGCGATTCGGCAGCTTTTAGAATGGGGATGTCGGTAGCCTGAATTGGTTGACCAAGTGTGCGAATTTGGCGCATTTGGTCGCGGTCAGGGGTGACGCGAGAATCCCGAAGAATACCAAAGACGACAATCTGCTTAAAGCGTTCGTAGAGTGGGTCTGGGAAACGAAAGATGTTGATTTTGTCAAACCAGGTGCAAAGGTAAGGTGCTACCTTTTCGTTGTACAGGATGTGACGAGGTACAACCCAAACCATCAAGCCTCCAGGTTGCAGGAGTGGGCGCGTATCGCGCAGCCATGCGTACTCGGCGCGACCATCTTCGGTGATTACATAAGGCGGGTTGTTGTAGACCAGGTTGAAGGCGTTTTGCGCAAAACGTTGGCTGAGTGCATAAAAGCTCTCGGCCAAAACAAAACGCTGGTCAGCAAGTTGGCCGTAGTCTTCTCGCTGTCGCAGAAGTGTGGATACATGAGAATTTAACTCGCTGGCGCGGCCCGGGTGCAATTCGATGCCGTATGGGATTAAGTTGTGCCGCTCGGCCAGCGGGATCAAGGCTTCCCCCTTCCCTGCTGCTGGATCGAGTATCCTGCCGCCGTTTGGGGCGCTAATCCATGTAGAGACAAGTTCGGTAATTTCGTCTGGCGACGGGTAGTAGCCAGCGACCTGGTCATTGTGTAGTCTGGGCATGATACGCTCCTGTTTAGAATGTGATGTCGCCTTCTTTCAGGCCGGTTGATATGATGCTGGCCCAGGCAGGCGCAGCAATAATGACACGATAGGCGACAAGATTGCGGCAGTCGTCTGGGTTAATAGGCTGAATGAGTTTTTTCCTGTCGCCTTCCTGCCAGAGATATTCCGACCATTCAGGCAAGATAGGTATGTTGATGGCTTTGTCCAGTAGTGTGATGAACTGTGCTTTCAGTGTGTCAGAAGCTGTATTAAGGGCTTCATCTGGGGTAAAGATGTAGAAATGGGGGTTGCGTCTTGGGTTGATCTGGTCGATAGTACATTGCTTGTGAATGAGCCACATGTCTAGCCAGCCAGATTCAGGCAGCATGGTTTTCATGGTGACGTGGTCGCGGGAGCCTTGCGTCTCGACCAGACAAGTGTTGATGTAGTTGTAGACACTTTTTGACGTGACTAACTTGGCCCAATTCGATCTAACGGCTTGCTCGTATCCAATCATGTGCAGGGCTATGAGCGTGTTGTGTGTCTTATCAACGGCTGAGTAGGCTGTGTAACAAGAAATGTCAGCGAGGCTAAGTCTTTGGTAATCTGGGTTCATGCGCTTTTTCTCCTTTGTGAACAGAATTCACAAAGAACCGGCTGTTAAGCCGGAAAGCGCAAAAAAAAAAGCCAGGTCAATGACCCGGCTTGTTTGGTGTTTTGGTTTCAAAAAAGAGTTAATTGTATTGGTTGCAGTAGGGACTTTGTCCATTTAATCAGGTCTTTGTCTTCGTCAGGGTCTGCGTCAGAGGCTATCTGCGAAATTGCATTGATTAGCGCTGTTTTCTTTGATGGGAATGGCTCGCAGAACTTGAGATAGGATGCGTAGCCGTAACTTCCATGTTTTTGTTTGACATCGAGGCTGTACCCCCAGAAGCCATTAAACTCAAAAAGTCTGATGCTTGATTGGCCGCAGGTTATTGTTTCATGCGTTGGGATTGGCTCTTCGAGGTAGGGGTTTCCGGAAATTCCGTCACGCGTGGAGCTTGGGGGAAGACCGATTAGCGGTCGGCCAGGGATTTCGGTCAAACCCCACTTGGTGGCGCTGTTGTGCAACAATTCGCTGTAATAGAGATCGTGTTTCATTTTGCTCTCACGTTCTGGCTTCTTTGTTGCCTTTTTTGAATTTTCTGAGAATGCCGCGTGTGTTGATGAGGTCGTCAAGGTAGTATGTTTGACCGTTTTCCCATCGCTCTTGCGTTGTTCTGGCAATGTGGTGACAACCACGATCTTTTAGCATTTGAATCACTTCAAGCTGGTTTTTTGTCAAGTCTTTCATGTTTTTCTCCTGAAGCAGCGCTTCGTTTTCAAGTAATACAAGTGGGTCTTGTGGTAGATTCGCAACGTAAACCAGTGATATTTTTGGTGTTTACTGTGGTAGAGTAGTTTTGCTAACTCTTTTGCCGCTTCTTGGTTTTTTGGTCCTGGGTACGTGCGCCCGTTGCTCGGTTTCCCATACTTTTTGAGGTTGTTTTTTTTTCGTTGCAGCAGAATTGCTTTCATTGGTCTCTCCATTTCGTCACTTCCCGCTTGCGGGGAGCCGCCCGGCGCTGGCACATAGGTTCTGTGCCAGACGGGGAGCGGCAG
>JACSSI010000557.1 GCA_014879345.1 Anaerolineae bacterium
CTGCAAGAAGCCTCTGCCATCGCGCTGGCATATGCCGCGCAGAGCAATTATTACGCCGAACTGACGGCGCTCTATCAGGCCAAACGGGATTTATTGCTCCATTCCCTGCACGAAGCTGGCTTAGAGACGCTCACACCCCAAGGCACCTATTTTGCCATGGTCAAAATCGACACCCTTGATTTTGCCAACGACGTAGATTTTTGCCGCTATCTCACCATCGACATCGGCGTAGCAGCCATCCCCCCCAGCGCGTTTTACCACAATCCGGCTGATGGCGCTGGGCTGACGCGCTTTGCCTTCTGCAAATCGGATGAGGTATTGCTAGAAGCGGCTAGACGTTTGTTGAAACTGCGGGGGATGGAAGATTGAAGATCAAAGATTAAAGATTAAAGATCGGTTGGGTAATCTATCTCCAATCTCCAATCTTTAATCTTTAATCTTTGTCGTGGTTTCGTTGAGCGTGAAGCAGAAGGTGCTGCCCTGGCCTGGCCCCGCAGATTCGACCCATAAACGGCCGTTATGCACCTCCACAATACGCTTCACCAAAGCCAGGCCAATGCCCGTGCCTTCACCACTCTGATTTAACCGTTCAAACAAACCGAAAATCTTATTCTGGTAGGCTGAGGCAATGCCAATGCCATTATCCTGTACAAAGAAGACACGTCCATCATCATACCTGACACCGATGACGATACGGGGATCAGCCTGCTCTCCCATAAATTTAATGCTGTTATCCAATAGGTTTTGCAGCACTTCAACCAGTCTCGGGCGATCCACATACACAAGTGGGCAATCCGGAGCAATTTCCAGATGTATCTCCTTCTCCACTAATTTATGCCGCAGCCTCAAACTCGCTTCATTCGCCAAATCAGAAAAAGATATCCACTCTAGCGGGTTGACAATGCGCCCTACTCTCGACAGTTCCAACAAATCGCCCAGGAGCACATGCATCTGTTGGGCGGCATGACGGATATGATTGATATCTTCCATCAAACTGGTTTGATTACCTTGCAGGGCGTCTTGTTCCAGATAGCCTAAAAATCCTTCAATTGTGACTAATGGACTCTTCAAATCATGAGAAACTGTGTATGTAAATCGCTCCAATTCCGCATGTTTAACTTCCAGTTCTACAATCATTTCTTCACGTTCAGCCTGTATCTGCTGACGATCATTAATTTCAGCACGAAGCTTACTATTGGCTTCTTCTAACGCGGCCGTACGCGCAAATACTAATTCTTCCAGTTGGTTTTGGTAAAATCGCAGTTCGGATTCCACTCGTTTTCGCACTTGAATTTCACTTGTCAATTCATCATTTGCAGCTTGCAATATTTGAGCCTCCGCCTGAGCGGTTTCTGTCCGATGAATGACAGCTAACGCTTGCAGCCGACTGTTTGTCCGTTCATCATAGATAAGTTCTTTTAGTTGATGAAACTGTTCGTAATGGGCCAATGCTGACACGAAATCGCCTTGTTCCTTGAAGATTCTGCTCAAATTTTCATGGCAGGCACAGCCCAACTCAGGAAGTCCTGTCTGGTCTGCTATTTGCAACGCTTGCTGCCATATTGCAATGGCATCATCAATCCGTTGTAGTTCATGGTATACCGTACCGATAACGATCATGTTGGATATAGTCAGATAATGATCCGGCGAGGTGACCAATCGGTGTGAATTTTCTTGAAGCAGTTGCAGGGCTGTTTGATGCTCACCCTGTCTCATTCTGGCGCGTACGATGCCCAGGAGGGCGTAACCTTCACTCACCTGGTTGCCAACGAGCCGTGAAAGTGTGATGCATTCCTCACCAAAGGCAATGGCATCTTCATATTGCCCGATGTTTTCAGCCGTGGAGGCGCAATTGCTTAATGTGATAGCCACTTGTTGCAGATCGTTTAGTTTTCGAGAAATTTCTATGCTTTCTTGATAGTAATGAAGCGCGACATCATATTTTTGGGTGACCTGGTAGATCAGCCCCAAGCCATTATAGGCACGTGATATTTCAGCCTCATTGTGATTGAGCTTGCTGATTTCCAGGCTTCGTTTGAGATAAACAAGGGATTCGTCATAGTGGCCTATACGCAAATAGGTTAGACCGATATATATCAGGGTGCGTGCTTCGCCTGTATGATGATTGAGTTCCTGGTAGAGGGCTAATGCTTCCAATAACAGGGGCATTTTAAGGCCGTTACTATGCTGGCGTAAGTGAAGATAGCCCAGGGTTTGTAAGGTGTCTGCTTTTCCTTTGAGGTATGGTGTTTTGGCTTTTTCCAGTTTGTTTACTACTTCTTGCGCTTTTTCGGCAACGGCCGTTGCTTTTTCAAGGTCATTGTACTGATATTCAAAGGCAAGTTGGTTGAGTAAGTCAATTTTGGTAACCGGGTCGGTTGTATTGGCTAATTGTGTTTCTATTTCATCACTTCGCATCTGTTTTGACAACTACCTTTGGCAGTGAAAAACAAAATGTACTGCCATGTCCTAGACCTTCAGATTCCACCCACAAACGGCCGTTATGCACCTCCACAATACGCTTTACCAACGCCAAACCGATACCGGTTCCCTCTAGATCAGGATTCAGCTTGTTAAAAATATCAAAGATATCATTATGATACTGTGGTGGAATGCCAATGCCATTATCTTGCACAAAAAAAACGGGATCACCATTACCCTGGCGTACACCAATCTTAATACGGGGTTGAGGTTGATCCCTGGAAAACTTGGCCGCGTTATCAACTAAATTCTGTACCACTTCAACCAACCGGAGCCGATCCCCAATCACACTGGGAAATTCGTGTGCAGACACTATATCAATCTCGCAGCCTATTGTCTGTCCTTGTGTCAGCACCAACGCTTCCGTAACAATTTCGGCAAACGGCACTTCTTCCGGCGGATTCATCAATCGGCCTATCCGCGACAATTCCAACAATTCATCAAGTAACAGCCGCATCTTGTTAGCAGCTTGCCAAATTGAGTCAATATCTTTTTTTAACTGTTCCGTATCACCCTCAGCAGCATCCTTCTCCACAAATCCCAAGAACCCGCCAATGGTAACCAGGGGTGATTTGAGATCATGAGAGACAGTATAGGCAAAGCGTTCTAACTCTGCGTTGCGTCTTTCCAGTTCCTGGATGAGCATTTCTCGGTCTGCTGCGGCCTGTTTGCGCTCAGTAATATCGCGGGCAAAGCCAAAAGTACCCAGCAGTTGGTTATCATTTCCCCAATAAGGTGCTTTATAGGTCTCAAAGGTTTTCATCTCGCCGTGTGTTAATACAGGCTCCTCTACAGACAAAGACGACAAATTTTCCATTACCCAGGTGTCGTCTCCACGATATTTGTTAGCCAATTCTGGCGGGGCGATGTCCAAATCTGTTTTGCCAACAATTTCCTCTTTATATGAATAGATGGGATTCTCTTTTATAAACAATTCATTTATCATGAGAAAATGGCCGTTTACATCCTTCAACCACACCCAAAATGGCAAATTATCAAGAATCGTGCGCAGTTGTGCTTCTCGTTCACGCAAATCATCTCGTGTTTGCAAAACCGCCAGTTCAGCTTGTTTCCGATCCGTAATATCTTGTACAAACGAAATCGTGCAGGGCCTCCCATCCAGTTCAATCACCTCAATTGATAACAAACATGTGCGAATGTCCCCTTCCTTATGCCGCAATGGCATTTCCAATTCATGAACAAATCCCTGCTCATTTAACATATCCAGCCAAATCTGCCGCCCTTCTTTTTCACCATAAATATTGAGTTCGGCAGCCGACCTTCCCAACACCATTTCTTTGGAATACCCAAGCAGCACTTCAAAACTTTCATTGACATCCAGGATAATACCAGTAGCCAGTTCAGAAATAGTTTGGGCATTGGGACTGGCCTTAAATATTTTAGCAAGCCGTGCTTCCGACAATTGGCGCTGCTGCAATTCATGCTGGGCACGTGTCAGTGCTTCACGAATACTACCAAAGCCAGCCCATAACAATATCACCATGCCCACAGCGGCTACCGTATGAAACAGCCAAACACGGAAATTGTTATCTGGCAGTGACGAATTTGGTAAGACCCCTTGATTTGCCATC
>JACSSI010000558.1 GCA_014879345.1 Anaerolineae bacterium
ATTCCAACTGTTTGAAAAGATAAACACTTTATCGAAAAAATCAGGGAAGAAAACAACTCATCCCCATAGCTTGAAGTATTGGTTCGGAGCCATCTCCACCCATTCCCCACAACTTTCAAGCTGCGTACAGGAGTTTACATAATGTATTCAAAACGTTCATCTTGGTTAAGTTGGTTAGCAATATTGGCAGCAATAATCCTCTTTGGTTCCACACCATCTTTACGTGCAAATACGCCTCTCCCAGTTTCAGAAAATTTCACAGGGTTCACTGGTAGCGGTTTTGCTTCACCGCCCTCCGCCGGACAGCTTAATTCAGATAACTGGGTTGTTACAGGCATGAGTGATGGCTCACTCGATTTTGGAAATGCAATAACCAGCGGTGATTTCGCTAGAGGCTCATCCACAGGGGGTGTAACTACTGGCGGTGTTTATGCATTTGATACTGGTGGCGGCAATAGAATCTTGGGCATCCAGCCAGGCGGATCAGATTTTGCACCAGGCGACATTAAGCTACGTATACAAAACACCACGGGTGCGACGGTAACAACTTTAGATGTTTCATATACCATCTGGTATTACAATGATCAAGGACGTGGAAATTCGCTAAATTTCGCCCATTCGTCCGACAATTCTATTTATCTAGCTGTCGGTTCACTAGACTTTACAACGCCTGCCGCAGCCGATAGTTCTCCGGCTTGGCAATCAGTGTCCCGCACCACAACACTTACTGGGCTAAATATCCTTAATGGGGATTCTTATTATTTACGCTGGCGTGGATCTGATGTTAGCGGCAGCGGCTCACGAGATGAATATGGTATTGATGATGTTCAAGTTTCTGTTGGTGTCGTTATAGACAATCCCCCTCAGATCACCAGTACCAGCCCTGTGAATGCTGCCACAAATGTGCCTACAAATAAAACCATCACACTCAATTTTAATGAACCTGTTGATTTAACTGCCAGTGCGGTGACGTGGACATGTGGCACAACGGTCACGTTTTCAGGCTTACCTGCTTCAGATGTTTCAAGTGTGACACTGACACCAGATTCAGCTTTGCCGGAGGGGACTACCTGTACGGTAACGGCCGTTGCCACCCAAATCACAGACAACGACGGCACTACAGACCAACTCGATGGAAACGGAGACAATACCGCTGGCGATAATTACACCTTCAGCTTCACAACCGTTCCTCCGCTTGCCAATTCCCTGATAATAAACGAAGTTGATTCGGATACCCCAGGCACAGATGCAGCCGAGTTTGTTGAATTATATGATGGTGGCAATGGCAATACACCTTTAGATGGATTTGTTCTGGTCTTTTTCAATGGCAGCAACGATCAGTCTTATGGAACCTTTGATCTTGATGGCAAAACCACCGATACAAACGGCTACTTTGTATTGGGTAACGCCGCTGTAACTCACGTTGATTGGGTGATAAACAATAACAGCTTACAAAATGGAGCTGACGCTGTAGCCCTATATCAGGCAAACGGATCTGATTTTCCAAATGGAACGGCCGTTACCACCAACAACCTAATCGATGCCATCGTATATGATACAAACGATGATGACAACACCACGCTGCTCACTCTTCTCAATCCCAGTGAACCGCAAGTAAATGAAGATAGTGGTGGCAACGCAACCAATCACGCCAACCAGCGCTGCCCAAACGGTACCGGCGGTCAGCGCAACACCAGCACCTACTCCCAAAACACCCCCACTCCAGGCATGGAAAACTTTTGTGGGGTGTGTGAAGCTGCAACCACCCCCATCAGTGCCATACAAGGCAACGGCTTATCCAGTCCCATGGAGGGAAGCACAGGCGTTACCATACGCGGTACAGTCGTCGGTGATTTCCAAGGGCTCAGTGAATTAAGTGGCTTTTTCGTGCAGGACAGCGGTGATGGCGATCCTTCTACCTCAGATGGTATCTTCGTCTATCATGCCACAACACCAGTTAGTGTAGGTCAAGTGGTAGAAGTCACCGGTGATATTATTGAGTTTAATGAACTGACGGAGATGAATAACATCAGTGCGGTAAAAACTTGTGGCATTCCCCCTAATGGACCAACAGCTGCCCCCCTCACCCTCCCCGTTTCTTACACCACCGATTTTGAACCATTTGAAGGCATGTTAACCACCTTCACGCAAGACCTAACCGTCACCGAGCATTTCAATCTGGGTCGATATGGCGAAGTCTTGCTCTCTAGTAGCGGACATCTCATGAACCCCACACAAGTAGCAGACCCAGGTGCCCCGGCAACGGCCGTTCATAATGCCAATCTCCTCAACCAAATTTTATTAGACGATGGCAGCACCGTACAAAACCCAGACCCCATCATCTATCCTGCACCCGAATTAAGCGCAGTAAACACCTTACGCGCCGGCAGCAGCGTCACCAATCTAACAGGTATCATAAGCTATGGATTTGGTGCCTATCGGCTGCAACCTACCAGCACACCAGCCTTTACCCCTGCCAACCCACGCACAGGTGCTCCTCCTGCCGTTGGCGGATCCCTCAAACTCGCCAGCTTCAACGTTCTCAACTACTTCAATGGCGATGGCTCAGGTGGCGGCTTCTCCACTTCACGAGGTGCAGATACGCTCCCCGAATTCAATCGGCAAAGAGACAAAATCATTGCCGCAATCTCAGCACTAAATGCCGATGTGGTTGGCTTGATGGAAATCGAGAATGATGGCTATGGTGCGAACAGTGCCATTCAAGACCTCGTGAATGGGTTGAACATAGCCGCTGGCAGCACGGTCTGGGCATTTATCAATCCAGGCTCTACGCTTGGCAGTGATGAAATTACCGTTGGGCTAATCTATAAAACAGCACAAGTGACACCTTATGGATCTGTTGCCACGTTATCAACCGGTGCCTTTGCCAGCCGTAATCGACAACCATTAGTACAAACATTTGTAGATGGCAGCGGTGAAAAATTCACCATCGCCGTCAACCACTTCAAATCAAAAAGCACCTCTTCAAATTGTAATACGGCTGAAGGAGTTTTTCCGCCCGATCCAGATACAGGTGATTGGCAAGGAAACTGCAACATCACGCGCACCATGGCTGCCGCCCAATTGGCAGATTGGTTGGCAACAGATCCCACAATCAGCGGAGACCCAGACTTCATCATCATGGGTGATCTAAATTCTTATGCACGAGAAGACCCAATCAAGACGTTAAAAAATAAAGGTTATACAAACCTATTCGCCTCATTTGACCAAGATTCCTATTCCTACGTATATGATGGTGAGTTTGGCACATTGGATTACATCATGGCAAATGAATCATTAACAGCCCAGGTTACCGGAGCCACCTCCTGGCATATAAATGCAGATGAACCACTGAGCCTTGATTACAACTTGGAATACAAATCCTTAGATCAACAAACTGAGTTGTACGCGCCAAATGCTTATCGCGCGTCAGATCATGATCCTGTTATCATTGGGCTAGAGCTAGACAGTATGATAGAAGCCGATTTTAGCGACCTTGATGCAGTTTATGACATCGCCTGGCATACCGGCAATGGTGGCATACGGTTAGGTTCATTATGGACTCCAGATAACTCATCTGCCCCCAATAATGACAACGCTTCTGACGACGGCGTGGCGATAGGGCCTGGCAGTGGCAGCGGGGGTCAATGGCAACCAGGTATAAACGGTGCCTCCCTCACTATCGAAGTAACTGGCTCAGGAACTGGCTGTCTGTATGCCTGGGTAGACTGGAATCATGATGGCTTTTTTGATGACAATGACGCCGATACTAATTTGGAATATGCCATTCGTAGCGTAGCTGTCAATTCTGACACAACAAATGATTATTTTTTTGAAGTGCCAGCAAACGAATTCTTGGCACCCGGCACGTCTAATACTGCTCCAAACCAATCTTACAATGTGCGCGTACGTTTGTATGCCGCCTGTGCATCCAGCCCCACTGGCGCATCTGTCGGTGGAGAAGTGGAAGATTACACCTTTACGTTCACGCCAACGGCCGTTACCCTGCAATCATTCAACGCCACCAACCAGAACACACTCTGGTTGGCCGTACTGTTG
>JACSSI010000559.1 GCA_014879345.1 Anaerolineae bacterium
AATCAGTTTGAGATGCTGCATGGCAAAGGGAATGCCGACGATGGTGATGGCGAGAATCCCGGCGCTGATGAGATGGGCAAGGGCGATTTCCCAGCCGAAGAGCACCACCCAGATAATGTCAAAGACCAGACCCAAACAGCCGCCAGAACGCTGTGCCTCAGTGATTTGTTTGCCGAAGGGGGCAAAGTTTGCAAAGCCAATACGAATGGATTGCAACCCAAACGGGATGCCGATGATTGTTAAGCACAGCAATAAACCGCCGATGATATAGCCCATACCAGCGATAAAGCCACCAAAAATTAACCACAAAATATTACCAATGAAGCTCATGCTTTATTTCTCCTAGTTTTAATAAGTGACCAAAGATGAGGGTTGTAGCCGCCCAATTTGGTCTGCTTTTCTTGTTTTGTTGTTTGTTCGTGTTACTCACTGATGTATACGCAAGTTAAAAGCCTGAGTTGTAAACGGTAAACCGTTCTTATGTTTTGTTTATCTGCCTGATCTAGTTTCCGAGATGGGTGGCAAGCCAGTCGAGTATGAGCGGGGTGAGGTCTGGTTGCGGCTCGAACATGTCCGTACCGTGTCCGGCTTTTTCATAGATTTGCACCTGGGTTTCGCCAACGGCCGTTTCCGCCAGTTTATGCGCAGAATCCTCAGAATAATAATCATCCTCACTCGCCACAATCAACAACGGCCGTTCCCCATAATCTGGCATTCTATCTTCAGTCGATACGCCGCGATACACAAGCCCTGGAGACAGTAAGATGGCCGTCCGCATGGTCGGCTCGTTGGCGGCGGCGATGAGTGCCATATTTGAACCGATACTGGCTCCGATAACGGCCGTTCTACCCGCATCTACCTCTGGTCTGTCCACAAAATAGTGCCAGACACGCTGGATGTCGTCTTCCGCCAATACCCAATCTTGGGCATTGCCAGTCTCACCGTGTCCACGCATATCGAGCGCCAGCACAGCATACCCTTTCGCAGTCAATTCATCCACCAGCCCCACCGTCTCCCAAATGGTGCGATTGCTGCCCAGCATGTGAAGCAAGAGGATGGCTGGCGCATTTTCCAACCCGTCAGCCGCATAAAAAGTGGCAGCCAGTTCCAGCCCATCTGCTGCCTCTACCACAATGTCTTCGCTGACGATTTCGCCTAAAATAACAGGTTCTTCTGTTTCTACCGGTTCCGGGGTTGGCGCAATGGTTGGTGCTTCTGTGGGGGCAGGTTGGGTGGCTGTGGGAACGGCCGTTGCTGCTACCACCGTTTCTGCCACGACTGTTTCTGCCGCCATCACTTCTGTCTCTTCTTCCGATTGCACTTCGGGAGCAGCATCCGATACTGCCGCCGGCGTTTCTGCTGTTGTGGTACAGGCGCCTAACAATAAAATGGAAAAAAATAAGATGAATAATATTGAACGTTTCATAAGGCTTCCTCCGCTTTTTTGCTAAAACGACTATCAAATTATAACCAAATCCCATTGCTTGTTATAATTTCTAAACCGAGAACAATTAGATCAATCCGCAGATTTCGCAGATTTCGCAGATTTACCCTGAGCTTGCCGAAGGATTTTCTCCGCGTCCTCCGCGTTCTCCGCGGTTTAATGAGGAGAACTGATGACCAACACATTTGAAACGAAAAACGGCCGTTCCCACATTGCCGCCGCCTTTGCCCAGGCCCAAGAAACCCAATCCGCTGCCCTCATGCCCTACTTCACGCTGGGCTTTCCCGACCGCGCCACCTCCCTGGACGTGGTGGAGGCCATCGCCCCCTACAGCGACCTCATCGAGTTGGGCGTGCCTTTCAGCGATCCACTAGCCGATGGCCCCACCATCCAGCGCAGCACCCAAATTGCCCTGGAAAACGGCACCACCACCGCCGACTGCCTGGCAATGGTGCGTGAACTGCGCCTCCGCGGCGTAGATAAACCGTTCTTGCTCATGGGCTATTACAATCCAATTTTGGCATATGGCATTGAAACATACGTGCGTGACGCGGCGGCAGCCGGAGCCGATGGTTTCATCGTGCCAGATTTGCCTCCCGAAGAAGCAGATGAATTTGAACAAGCCGCCCAAGCCGCTGATTTAGTCCTCATTCCTTTTCTGGCTCCCACCAGTAACCCGGAACGTATCGCCACCATCGCGCCAAAAGCGCAGGGCTTCATCTATCTGGTGAGTGTGGCGGGGGTGACAGGCGCACGGTCGCAGGTGCAGTCGGATTTAGGCGAATTTGTGGCACGGGTGCGTGAATATGCAAGGGTGCCGTTGGCCGTGGGGTTTGGCATTGGCACACCAGAGCAAGCCGCCAAAGTTGGGGCATTGGCCGATGGGGTAATCGTGGGCAGTGCGCTGGTGAGTGTGGCCGACAAGGCGGAAGCTAAATCAGAAGCAGCGGGAGCGTTTGTGGCGTCGTTGCAAGCCGGGTTGAAGAAAGGATAGGGGAAGGGAAACGGTAACAGACCATCATTCACAATTCACAATTCACTATTAATTATTCCTGGAGGCTCCCATGCCCAATCGTCTAGCTCAAGAAACAAGCCCATACCTGCGCCAGCACGCCGACAACCCCGTCGATTGGTATCCCTGGGGCGACGAAGCCCTGCAACGCGCTCAAGCCGAAGACAAACCGATCCTGCTCAGCATTGGCTACGCCGCTTGCCATTGGTGTCATGTGATGGCTCACGAGTCCTTTGAAAATATGGAAACGGCCGTTACCATGAACACCCATTTCATCAACATCAAAGTAGACCGCGAAGAACGCCCCGACCTCGACAGCATCTACATGAACGCAGTCGTCGCCATGACCGGGCAGGGCGGCTGGCCCATGACCGTCTTCCTTACGCCCGATGGCAAGCCGTTTTTTGGCGGCACCTACTTCCCGCCCACACCGCGCTACAACATGCCCAGTTTTCCCCAACTATTAGCCAGCATCAACCGCGCCTGGCACGAACAACGCGCCGACATCGACGAAAACGCCGTCCAGCTCACACAAGGTCTCGCCCGTGTCATCACCCAGGGCGACCAGGACGACCCGCTTGACGAAACCCTGTTCGAGAGTGCCATCGCCGGCCTCACCCGCACCTTTGATGAAGACCGGGGTGGCTTTGGCAATGCCCCCAAATTTCCACCCTCCATGACCCTGGAATTTCTGCTGCGTACCGGCTCTCGGCTTGATGACGCTGACGCCGGTCACATGGTCGAACACACCCTCAAAATGATGGCAACCGGCGGCATGTACGACCAACTGGGCGGCGGTTTTGCCCGTTACGCCACAGACAGAAACTGGCTCGTGCCGCATTTCGAGAAAATGCTCTACGACAACGCCCTGCTCGCTCGCGTCTACCTCCACGCCTACCAAATCACGGGCGACCTCTTCTACCGCCGCGTCGCCGTGGAAACACTCGACTTCCTGCTGCGCGAAATGCGCCACGAAGCGGGCGGTTTCTACTCCAGCTACGACGCCGACAGCGAAGGGGAAGAAGGCAAATTCTACGTCTGGCAGCCAGCCGAAATCCGCGAGATTTTGAGGGAAGATGCCGAGCCATTCATGCTTTATTATGACGTGACAGAGCGCGGCAACTGGGAAGGCAAGAGCATCCTCAACGTGCCGCGAGCGCCAGAAGAAGTGGCGGAACTGCTCAACATGGAAGTGGATGAGTTGAAAACACGACTGGCCGCCTCGCAGCAAAAGCTGTACGCAGTGCGTTCGCAGCGCGTCTGGCCGGGACTAGATGACAAAGTGCTAACCGCGTGGAACGGTCTCGCGCTGGCCGCTTTTGCCGAAGCCGCCCGCATTTTGCCACGTCCCGACTATATCCAGGCTGCCCAGCAGAACGCTGAATTTTTATATGAGAACTTGCGTCTGGAAAACGGCCGTTTACTGCGCACCTGGAAAGCGGGAGCCAAAGCCAAATACAACGCCTACCTGGAAGATTACGCCTACCTCGCCGACGGCCTGTTGGCGCTTTACCAGACCACCTTCAACGAAAAATGGTTCGCCTGGGCGCAAGAACTGGGCGACATGATGCTCGACCATTTCAAAGACCCCGACGGCA
>JACSSI010000560.1 GCA_014879345.1 Anaerolineae bacterium
TCGTTGTCTACGCGGTCAAAACGGCCGTTCCACGATTCCTTATACTCGTTTGCCGCCGCTTCCCCATACATATCCAGGTAGTAGAGATAAGTAACGTATTGGGTGACGGCTTCGTCCAGCCACGGCTCATCCAGTTGATCATTGCCCACCAGATTGTAAAACCATTGATGCGCCACTTCATGGGCGGTGGTCGTTTCCATATAAATTTCATTGGGGACGTTGGGATTGACGGGATTGTCCGGGTCATATTCACGGGAGGTGAGGGCAATGATGCCGGGGTATTCAATGCCCAGCGCCAACGTGGAGGTAGCCACGATGTCCAGTTCTGTGTAGGGATATGGCTCGAAGCGTTCGTTGAAGATGCGCAGGGCGTCGGCGGCAAAGGCGGCGGCGTCTTCTGCGCCGTGCATGAACTCGGCGGGGGCGTAGCTGTTAATGGTGGTTTCGCCCACCGTGCGGCTGACCTTTTCATAGCGTGGGCTGATGGCGAGATAAAAATCACGGGCAGGGCCAATGGCGAGTTCGATGGTTTGCTTGCCGTCGGCGTTGGTTTCGCGCAGCGCCACGCCGCTGCCAGCCACCACTTGCTCCTCATCGGCGGTGACGGTGACATGGTAGAAGGCGGCATCGCTATAGGTGGCATCCCCTTGCTCTGAGGCGGGGGCAATGTTCCAGCCTTCATCATCATAAACGGCCACCATCGGGTAGAAATGGGACAAGGCCATGATGTCATCCACCTGGGCGAAGACGCCGTAGTTGCGCTCTAGTTGATTGGGAACGGCCGTTACAAAATCCATCTCAAACGTGACAGACTCACCCGGCGCTAAGGGGGTCTCAAGCGGCACACGCATCACCGAATCAAACGCCTCTTCCAGCACCGGCTCAACCGGTTCCCCGTCTACGGTGACGTTACTCAAGTCAATCGTGCCGCTGAGTAGATTGGGCAGGAGATGGAAGTAGACTTCTGCCAATTCTGTGGCATGGTTATTCGTATAGACAACAGATTGGTTGCCGGTGACAAGCGCCTCGTCGAAATTTATGTCAACTTCGATGTCGTAGATGGAGGCGTTTGATAAGTCGTCGAGGCTGTCTTGGGCGGCGGTGGTGAGGCCAGCGCGGTAGATGTCGAGATTGTTTGAGTGGGTGGGTGTGGTTGGAGAGGTTGGAGAGGGGGGAGGAACGGCCGTTACCATCTTAGAAATTGCGGCTTCAGTTTCGGTAGGAATCTGTGTTGGCTCAATTTCTCTACTAGGTTGCTGACACGCGACCAACAGAAGTGAAAACATCAAGGCAAGAAAAATAAATGGTTTTAAATGTGGCATGTCTGGTTCTCTGGTGAGGTAAACGTTCAAGAAACAGGTCTTATATTTTAGACTGAATATGGGTGAGAACGGCCGTTTCCCCTTCCCTTTGCAACATGATAGCTAGTTTTTGATAAGTATCCTTAGAGACAAAACTTGTATCAATCCCCAAACTATAGACCAAAGCTTTGTCAACGGCCGTTAATAAATTTTGGTCTAAGTTTCCCAATTTGCGCGTAACAAGTGCTTGTTCTAGTGTGGCTACTTTTCGCAGTCGCACAACAGAAGCTTTTTTCAAGCCTGTCGCTGTAAAAAAGGGGGCAGATGGCAATAACAAAATATCGGATTTTTCTGGCACAGATGGTAAGACAGAAGAAATAAAGGCTACGACAACATCTGGTGGATACTCGGCCAAAATAATTGCGGGTCGTCGTTTGCTGCCACTTAAATCAGTGAAAGGAAAGCGAATAAGAACAATGTCGCCTCGTTGAAACTTTTGGATCACACTGCTTCCCCATCATCATCGCTATAAATATCTTCGGCTGACTCGTTTAGCCAGTTAAAGCTGCCCCCTGTAGCTGATAAATAGCTCATCGTTGTGGCCGAAAGATCCTCATCTACCGATGTTGTGGCAAGGTCATAACGTGCTAGTAGAAAATCGACAAAATCATCTACCTCACGCAAAAGTGGTTCAGGTAACGATTGTATTTTTTTTACTACAGGAACATATTGTGGCATGTTTTGCATAACCCACCTCTTTTATGCTGACTATTTTAACACAAGAAATTGCGTATTATGTGCGAAACTCAAAAATTCTTCTTGACAGCACCAAAACCCCATGCTAGTATTTTGCCCAACTGAATACATACAAACGTTGATTCGGAGTAGTAATCTGCAAAGCGAGTCCAAGAGAGTTGGTTCAAGAGCTGAAAAACCAACGTCAGCGCCGTAGATGAATGGGCCGAGGAGTTGTTTAGGCGAAACCAGGCGTAGTAGCCTAAACCGGAAATGCTACCGTTATCAGGGCAGGGTAATTGAATAATCAAAGATTAATGATTAATGATTAATGATTAATGATTAAAGATTACAAAAAGTGAAGCTGGCTTCTAAATTTATGCGCTCTCATGGGCGTGTTTTTGTTTTAAAGTGAAAGTCAGCTTAAGCAGGGTGGCACCGCGGGAGAATTTTTACGCTCTCGTCCCTAACAGAATGTTAGGCGACGTGGGCGTTTTTTATTATCTGAAGAGCAAAGATTGATGATTAAAGATTCGGCGGCAACCATCCGCTCTTTAATCATTAATCTTCAATCTTCCAAATTAACAGGAGCAAAAGGATGAGCGAACAATACAAATACAATTTAGACGAAAGTAGATTGCCCAAAGCATGGTACAACATCAATGCCGATATGCCGGTGGCCCCTGCGCCCGTGTTGAATCCGCAGACGTTGGAACCGATCACGCCGGAATTTTTGAGCGTACTGTTCCCCATGAGCTTGATTCAGCAGGAAATGAGTCCCGAACGGTGGATTGAGATTCCAGAACCGGTGCGCGAAATTTACAAGCTGTGGCGGCCAACCCCGATGATGCGGGCGCGACGTTTGGAACTGGCGTTGGATACCCCGGCCCACATCTACTACAAGTACGAAGGGGCCAGCCCTGTCGGTTCTCATAAGCCGAATACGGCCGTGGCGCAAGCCTTCTACAACAAAGAAGCTGGCACCAAAGCGTTGACGACGGAAACTGGCGCTGGTCAATGGGGTTCGGCGCTTTCGATGGCGTGTAATTTTTTTGACCTGGATTTGGAAGTCTATATGGTGAAAGTTTCCTACCAGCAGAAACCATATCGCCGTCACGTCATGCAGACCTATGGCGCTCAGGTTTATGCCAGCCCGACGGATCGCACGAATTACGGCCGTTCTGTACTCGCTAAAGATCCTGACAATCCAGGGTCGCTGGGCATGGCTATCTCTGAAGCAGTTGAAGTGGCGGCTACCTCTGGGGGCACGAAGAAATACAGCCTCGGTTCGGTGCTTAATCACGTGCTCATGCACCAGACCGTCATTGGTCAGGAAGCGTTGGAACAGATGGAAATGGCGGGTGAATATCCTGACGTGGTTATCGGCTGTGCGGGTGGCGGTTCTAACTTTGCTGGTTTTGCTTTCCCGTTCCTGCATCAGAACTTCACCAACGGCAAGAAGACCAAAGTTGTCACTGTGGAACCCAGTTCCTGCCCCACGCTGACACGCGGCACATACACTTTTGACTATGGCGATACGGCCGCGATGGCGCCCGTTGTCAAGATGCACACCCTGGGCCACTCCTTCATTCCACCGACAATTCATGCGGGTGGGCTGCGTTATCACGGTATGGCACCTTCAGTGAGTGCGTTGGTGGCGAATGGGGATGTGGAAGCCCGGGCGGTTGACCAGTTGGCGACGTTTGAAGCAGCTGTGCAGTTTGCCCGCGCTGAAGGCATTGTGCCTGCACCAGAGTCGGCTCATGCGATTCGGGCAGCGATGGATGAGGCATTAGCCTGTAAAGAAAGTGGCGATGAGAAAGTTATCGTCTTCAATCTGTCTGGTCACGGTCATTTTGACATGGCTTCTTACGCGGCTTACTTTGCTGGTGAGTTACAAGATTACGAGTATCCACAAGAGGCAATTGCACAGGCGATGACTGAATTGCCGGATGTAAAAATGTAGAATTCTTGACGTAGAACGTAGTGCGTAGTGCGTAACAGG
>JACSSI010000561.1 GCA_014879345.1 Anaerolineae bacterium
GATTTAACGACAAAAGTTATTACTACAAACACAGCAATATACCTTTGATCAACCATTCGGTAACAATCACATTCTCTTCGTGATTTAAAAGACTTCCACATTTATTCCAAAGCCGACACTGTGCCAAAACGGAAGCTGATCCTACCAATAAAATCATGCTAAACAGTTTGCAACGAGACTGCTATGTAACCGATCATCTAATCGTTGCTGGGCAAAATTAGAGAAAAAGAAACGGGGAATCATATGACACACCAATCTGAACAATTAGCCGCTTCATTCCGTGATCCTAGTGGGTTTTTATTTATGCGGGATGGCGTTCTTTACCGACAAATTAACCAAAAGTACCAGGATGACTATGACAAACTGATGGAATCTGGCCTATACGACGCTTTGGTTAAAGCTGGATTGCTGGTAGCACATCAAGAAGTGGCTATTGAGCCAGCCGAGCCAGAAACCTGTTACAAAATTATCCAACCGGAACGACTACCTTTTATCAGCTACCCTTATGAATGGAGCTTCAGCCAGCTAAAGGATGCCGCTCTAACGACGTTGGCGATTCAAAAAAAGGCGTTTGAGCAGGGCATGGCGTTGAAAGATGCTACAGCTTATAACATTCAATTTTATAACGGCCGTTCCACCCTCATTGACACACTCTCCTTTGAAACCTATCAGGAAGGCAAACCCTGGTTTGCATACCGTCAGTTTTGCCAGCACTTTTTAGGCCCATTGGCCTTGATGGCAAAAACAGATGTGCGCTTAAACCAACTGCTCCGTGTTTATATCGACGGCATCCCTCTCGATTTGGTAAGCACCCTGCTGCCCCCCCGTACCCGCATATCACCTTCGATGGCAATGCACATTCATATGCACGCCTCTGCCCAAAAACGATACGCAGATAAAACGGTAGACAAAGATAAACAGCGCCAAATGGGTCGTAACTCATATATTGGCATTATCGAGAGCCTGGAAACGGCCGTGCGCAAACTAGATTGGCAGCCAGAAGGGGAATGGACAGAGTATTACAGCGACACCAACTACTCCACCACCGCCGACCAGCACAAAGCAGACATCATCAAAACCTATCTGGCAGAAATCACCCCCAAAACCGTATGGGACCTGGGCGGCAATACCGGCCGTTTCAGCCGCCTTGCCAGCGACCAGGGCATCTTCACCCTCTCCTGTGATATTGACGCTGGTGCAGTTGAACGCAATTATTTGGAAACAAAGGCGAAAAAAGAGAAGAACATCCTGCCACTGGTGATGGACTTGACCAATCCCAGCTCCGGTCTCGGTTGGCATCACCAGGAACGTGATTCCCTGGTGGCACGTGGACCAGCAGACGCCCTTTTTGCCTTGGCACTCATCCATCATCTGGCAATCGGCAACAATGTGCCAATGCCCCAAATCGCTGACTTTTTCAGCCAGTTAGGCCAATGGCTCATCATCGAGTTTGTGCCTAAGCCAGATTCACAGGTCAAACGGCTGTTGGCAACGCGGGAGGATATTTTCCCCGACTATACACCGGCAGGCTTTGAGGCAGCGTTCAGTCACTATTTCAGAATTCACAAACAGGAATCTATTCATGAATCTGAACGAGTGCTGTATTTGATGGAGCGCCTGTCTGGATGAAGAAAACGGCCGTTCTCCATCCTTTTCTCTTTGCCATCTATCCAGTATTAACCTTACTGGCCTTTAACATCAACCAGACCTCGTGGAGCCAGGCCATTCGGGCATTCACATTCTCCCTGACAGCCGCCCTGGTTTTGATATTATTTTGGTATTTGCTTACCCGCAGTTGGCAAAAAGCTGGCTTACTCACAACGATGGCTCTGCTGCTTTTCTATGCCTATGGGCATGTGGTGCGCTTACTTAACGAACAGCTTTCTGAGACCAATCTGCTCAATCTAAATTTGTATTTAACGGCCGTTTGGGCCACCATCCTGATATTTGGTTCATGGTTTATCTGGCGGGTTGTGAAACGAGACCTAATTGGCATAACCCGCTTTCTCAACATCGTCATCGGCATCGCCCTCATTTTTCCCCTGTATACCATCATCGCCCAAGAAATCAGCTCCCCCAGCGACGTACAAGCCAGCAATACAATCACTGGCAGCAATTCCTCCACCGCAAACACCTTGCCTGATATTTATTACATCGTGTCAGATGCCTACACCAGTGATACCGTATTAAGTGAAATCTATCATTTCGACAACACACCCTTCATACAATCACTAGAAGATCAAGGATTTTATGTAGCTCGAGGCAGCCACAGCAACTACAGCCAGACACTACTCTCCCTCCCTTCCACCCTCAACATGACCTACCTGGATGATCTCCAGGCACAAGTAAGCCCAGGCTCTGAAGATCGTGAACCGCTAGAGAAATTCCTGCGGCAAAGTGAACTATTTACCTTCCTAAAAGAACAAGGATACCAAACCGTTTCAATTGCCAGCGGTTACGCCCCCACAGAGCTAACCAATTTTGACCACTTTTACGCCGCTGATTCCAGTCTGATCAACGCCTTTGAAGTAATGCTTATCAAAGATACCTGGGCCGGCTCATTATTCAGCACCAGCCTCGCTTATGAAACAAAGCGGCGGCAAAACCTTTTCATCTTCGATACCTTGCAAGAAGTGGCCGCCCTACCCGGCCCTAAATTCGTCTTTGCCCATGCCACTATCACCCATTTTCCATTTGTTTTTGGTCCGAATGGGGAACGGGTTGACCCAGGCCAGGATTACACCATGCTCGATGGCATCAGCATGTCTATTGATGAAACCGTGTATTCGCAGCGGTATGCAGAGCAAGTCGCTTTTACGAATCAATTACTGCAAGAAACAGTGGCGCATATTCTGGCGACATCAGAAACGCCGCCTGTTATTATCATTCAAGGCGATCATGGCCCGGAGTTATATTTCGATTATGCAAGTTTAGAAAACACCTGTGTTAAGGAGCGACTGTCAATTTTTAATGCCTACTATTTACCCGGCATTGCAGAAGAGCTTCTCTATGAGACAATCACGCCGGTCAATTCATTTCGCGTTGTCCTAAACAGCTATTTCGACACCGATTTGGAACTGCTGGAAGACCGCAGTTATTATGCTACGTGGAATCGACCATATGATACGGTTGACGTGACCGATCAGGTAGCCATTCCTTGTAACACAGACCAATAAGGATTGAAAGCATTTTTCAAGATCAGGAGGCTCGCATGAGTGAACGGCCGTTTCTCTCAATCATCATCCCCATGTACAACGAAGAAGAAGGCATCCCCCGATTACTCAGCCATCTTTCCGCCACCCTGGTGGCAAAATGTCCCGAGATGACCTACGAAGTCATCATAGTCGATGATGGTTCCAGTGACGGTTCCGTCGCTGCCGTTCACGCAGCAGCAGATCCAACCGTATACTTATGCCAGCACCCCGAAAACATCGGCAACGGGGCAGCCATAAAGACCGGTATGCGCCGCGCCCAAGGTGAATACATTTTAATGATGGATGCAGACGGCCAACACAAGCCAGAAGACATTCCGCGGCTGCTTGAGCATATAGACCGGTTTGATATGGTCGTGGGCGCACGCACCAAAGAATCAGACAGCGCCAAACACCGCGACCTTGCTAATTTTATCTACAACAGCTTCGCTTCTTATGTGTGCGGCCGTAAAATTGAAGATTTAACGTCTGGCTTCCGTGTCATCCGCGCATCCTTAGCCAAGCAAATGATTTATTTGCTGCCCAACACTTTCTCCTACCCCACCACCATCACGCTGGCGGTGGTGCGCAGCGGCTACAGCCTCAAATATGTGCCCATCATAGCGCCCAAACGCATTGGCAAAAGCAAAATCAAAATCGTGCGCGATGGCTCCCGCTTTCTCATGATTCTGTTTAAGATTGCGACGCTCTTTTCCCCGTTGAAGATTTTTGTACCGGCTAGTCTTGTCGTCTTTTTTTTAGGTTTCTTTTATGGCTTGTTCAAAGTGGTTTTCCTGGGTAGTCGCTACGGCCCCACTTCTGCGCTGCTCATGACGATGGGAGGGCT
>JACSSI010000562.1 GCA_014879345.1 Anaerolineae bacterium
GTTACCCTGGAACCGAGCAACGGCAAAAATGTTATCGCGCAAGTGGACAGCATGACCGCCGATATCTTGGCTAAAATCCAGTGGGACAACGACCGGATTCGGGTGCAATTGCGACAAATCAATGCAGATGGGTCTACTGGCTCATACCAAGATTACTGGTTTGCTGGAAAGAGTGCGTCGTTCCCGATTGGCACGACGTTTGACTGGGACATGACAGTAGAGAATGGCGTGTTGTTTGTGACCGTAAACGGTGAGACAGTGACGCACGATTTCGCAATGTTGTCAACGACTCCTTCTGTCTATGCGGACGATGCGTTCTATTTCTCGGCCGGTTCGCAGCCACAAGACAACACTGAGGATGTCCCCGGCGGCGACATAGAGGCTGGTGAGGTTCTATTCTACGCGCTTGATGTTACCCACGATGATGATGGTGATGGCGTCGTGAACAGTAGCGATAACTGCCCAGCGATGGCTAACAGCGACCAGGCTGACTTTGATGGTGATGGCGCTGGTGATGTTTGCGATTTGGATGATGATAATGACGGTGTAGCCGATACTGATGACGCCTTCCCGTTCTCAGACACGTCGGCTATCGTTGTCATTGGTGACTGTGATACGGGTGTCGCCAATCAGTTATTGGCAAGCGGCGCCACGTTCAATGACCTGATTGGTGAGGCCGCCGCTGACGCCAACAACCGCGGCGAATTTGTCAGGGCAGTGGGGCAGTTGGCGCATGAGTGGCGGCGAGATGACCTGATCAGCGGTCGAGATGGCGGCAAGATTATCTCGTGTGCTGCTCGCTCTGGTATTCCGCACACGTCCGTTGTCATTGGCAGATGTGATACCGGTGTCGCCAACCAGACGTTGGCGAGTGGCGAGACGTTCAATGACCTGATTGGTCAGGCCGCAGCGAATGCCACCAACCACCACGAATTTGTCAGGGCAGTGGGACAGTTGGCGCTGGAGTGGAAGCAAGATGGCTTGATCGACCGTAGAGACGCAGGCAAGATTGCCTGGTGTGCTGCTGTGTCTACTATTCCGTAATGGATTGATTTAATAACGGCCGTTTTCCTTGCTAGTTAGTGGGGGGAACGGCCGTTTTCCTCTTAAATGTGTCAGTTAAAAGTCACAAGACCGAGAAAAAGGGTTCTGGTATTCCGTTCAATATTCCTTTGTTTCCACCGCCTCGACAATCCGTGACTGGGGATTCATCATGATCGTCCCTTCGACTCGCCCCCAAACAACGTGCATGGCGGCGAGCAAAGCCTCAGCCTAGTTGATAGTGTCAAATTCCAAATCAATCATGACAAAGTTGGGATCGTCAACAGGACGTAGAATTTGGTAACGGCGTACGCCTGATTTCTCTCTGCCAACTGGAGCACTGTCAAAGGCTTGTTTCCAGCCCTCGTAGTTAGGAACAGGGTGTTCAATTCGGAGCATGTACATTTTTTCCTCCATAGCTGAGACAAAAAAGTTGATAAATCCAGTCAATTTTGACTGGTTATCATTTTAATGGTGCTTCGGCGTAAAGTCCTTAATGGAAGATAATAAAAAGCAATAAAGGCGGGGAACATCAATATTGAGTCTTGGGGCGGGAACGGCCGTTATCCTCATAGTTTGGTGCTGATAATTGAAGTTTCATGTCCACATGTAACGTATCTGCATATTACGTTTCCAGCAACATGGCAATTGATTTGGGAGCGTTAAAACGTTATAATGCTATAACGTTAACGTGTTTTAGAGAATAAGTGAGGTGAGAAATGAGTTTACTTACAAAACGCACGACAATTTATCTGGAACAAGACCTTCATCAAGCATTACGCATGAAATCTGCGGAAACAAGCCGATCTATTTCTGAGTTAGTCAATGAATTGGTGCGTGAGCAGATGTTTGAAGATGCGGAAGATTTAAAGGCATTCCGGGATCGGGCCGATGAACCTGTTATGAGTTACGAAGCGTTACTGCAAGATTTACAAGCGCATGGCAAACTATAAAATTGTCCTTAAACAGTCTGTAGCAAAAGATTTGCGCCCAATCCCCAATAAAGATGTCAAGCGTATCCTCCAAAAGATCGAACAATTAGCCCAAGACCCTCGACCTCCGGGGAGCGAAAAGCTAACCGGTGAAGAAAAATATCGCGTCCGGCAAGGTGATTATCGTATTCTATACAGAATTGAAGATGAAATAGTGACGGTATTTATCGTCAAGGTTGGGCATCGTCGGGATGTTTATCAGGGATAAAACGGAGCCGTTTCCATACAAAACTCAGCGAAAAATCACATTATCCCCTTTCCCCAAAATGGTGTCATTACTCACTTGCAAAGATTTGACACCATTGGCTAAATACTGTTAGTCTCTAGTTCAGATGTCGCAATATTAATTCCATGTAGTGTTGAAACAGGTCGAACAATGAAAAACAAGCAGTCCGAACAACTATCTGTGTTTCGACAGCTTCTTACCGAACACTTTAATGAAGCAGAATTACGTACCTTGTGCTTTGATTTGAACCTGGATTTTGAATTGCTGCCTGGGCGAGAAAAATCAGAAAAAGCACGAGAGCTTATCGCTTATTATCAGCGGACTAACGCCTTGGATGATCTCCTCCAAGCTTGTAAAAATGAACGTCAAAATGTGGAATGGCCCCAAATAACAAATCAAAAATCGACACTTTCTCCAGCCCAATCAGCTATCAAAAAGAGACCGCTTAAGATAGGCGTTGGTTTATTCGTTATTTTGATAGGTGTTTTATTTCTCATTTTCATCACCGGTACTTTGGGAGAACTAAAGGATAAGCCGGGCGATTTAGACGAGGTTTTGCCAACTTTGGGTTCAAATTGTATTGACGGCTATTTTGGTGATATTCAACAAGATTATCAGGAAACTGTTGCCGTCGGAGAGAGTGCTCATGATTTTTATTTCTCTGATTGGGGCAGCAGAGAAAACCCAAGTTTGCTGGGCCTCAAAATAATCCAGTCTGGCAAACCCATTGCGGCTGTTCGCTTTAGTCTCTTGCCTGGCAATATATTTGGGAGAAATACTGAATTTAAGATTGTGGGCGTGATTGATGGGAATTGCCAGGAAGTTGGTGCCTATTCTCAGTCTGCGCAACTTGTAGAAAATTTCCAAGATTTAAACTTGGAATTGCCAGACAGAACTTTAAAAATCAACTTTAATTGGCAAGGTGACTATATTCGCTGGGGAATTCGTCAATTGGGTGAAGCTTTGCCATCTGTGAGTTCAAATTGTATTGACACCTATTTTGAGGATATTCAACAAGATTATCAGGAAACTGTTGCTGTTGGAGAGACAGCTCATGATTTTTATTTCTCTGGTTGGGGCAGCCGAGAAAACCCAAGTTTACTGGGTCTCAGAGTAATCCAGTCGGGTAAGCCAATTGCGGCTGTGCGCTTTTTACTCTTGCCTGACAATTCGGTTGAGAGTAACACGTCATTTGAGATTGTGGGTGTGGTTGATGGAAATTGTCAGGAGGTTGGAGACTATAAACAATCTTCGATCCTTATCGAAGATAATGGTGATTTGATTTTGGAGCTACCGGACAAAACCATATCGATCGATTTTAATTGGCAAGGCGATCACATTCGTTGGAGTGTTTGGCAATAGGGTAAACATTGATTTTTGGTTGCTAAAATATTTTACGTTTTGCGAATGGTTTGATGAGGCTATTCTCTCTACAAGTTTCCCAGGGTAACGGGCGTTCCCCTACAAAAACTCAGCGGATAATCTTGAATCTTGGGGCGGGAACGGCCGTTCTTCACTGCTAGGGGCTGGCTCAGGGTATTAAGATGGATTGCAACGACGTAGCCACCCTAACGGTTTGCGTTACTTGCGGGTGGGTGGGCGTGGATAAAACTTTGAGAGCAGGATTCTATTTGGGCGTAGAAAATCCTCGAAATTACCGCAGAATCCCACCCGTCAAGTGCACACTTTGTTAGGCGTTTTTTTGTTGTGCAACACTCACCGCCTGAAAAAAGACGACATCTTATTAGGTCTTGTTGTTATGTTCCAAAGCAACTAA
>JACSSI010000563.1 GCA_014879345.1 Anaerolineae bacterium
GTTGGTGGTGTGGGTGGTGTTTGTTATTGGTATGTTGATATTTTTGGTTCGTGATGTGGTTTTGGCTGGTGAGCGGTTTGCGTTTGCGTTTACTGTGATTTTGCTGATTTGGCTGGCGATTTGGTGGTGGGTGGGCAGGATTGTATGGCGTCGTTGGCAGTATTATGCGGCGAACCGCGAGATTTTGTTCATCAACAAGGAGCGGTTGATGATTCGCCGTCCCGTTTCAATTTGGGGGTTGACGGAGGCGTTTGGCATGGAGTATGTACGGCCGTTTTACGTGAGTAAGCGTCATCATTGCCCCACTTTTGAATATGGCAGCCAGAAAGTATATTTCGGTATAAATTTGACTGATGTTGAATCTATCCAGCTTGTAAACACGTTGAATGCACTCTATTTTCGTGAGTATGATGCTGATGATGATTAGCGCTGCTGACCAGACTTGATTAGCTAGTCTGGTTCCCTCGAGATTTGATGATTGATATTGCCCGTCGTTTTGCTGCTTATATTCCGGTGACGTTGGTTCGACAGCTTTTGCATGAGGGGCTGCCGGAGCCAGGTCAGCCACGGCCGTTATTGGCAGCCACGCTCTTTTCTGATATTTCCGGCTTCACCAAGATGTCTGAAGAGCTGGCATCTGATGGGCCGCGTGGGGCAGAGGAGTTAAATCGGGTATTGCTGATGACATTTACGGCGATGATTGATGTCATCCATGAGATGGGAGGGGCTGTCAGTCATTTTTATGGCGATGCCATGTCGGTCTATTTTCCGGAAACGGGCTTGGGGGATGCGGCGCGGCGGGCGTTGGCCTGTGCCCAATTGATGCAAAAGGTGATGGCTGCCAGTTTTGACCGCATTGTGACAAACCGCCCAGTCGGCAAGGACCCTTTTTTCTCGCTGACGATTAAAATTGGGGTGGGTTACGGCCGTTGTCAGGAAATGGTGGTGGGTGATTCTAACTCGACGCTGGAATTTGTGCTGACGGGAACGGCCGTTGATGAGGCGGCAGCGGCGGAAAAATTGGCAAAAGCGGGGCAGGTGGTTGCCAGTGCCAGGGTAATGGCACAAGCTGATTTAGCTTTTTTGTGCCAGGAAAGTGATTTTTGTGTAGTGGTTGACAAAGTGCCTACTGTTACCCCACAGCCGATTATTGAATGGTCGGCTTATGATGAGACGGCGCTTTCATATTTGGTGGCGGCATCCGGCGCCTTCATTCCGGCTGCCATTGCCAAGCGGTTGGAACGTGGCAGCCAGGGTGAAATTGCCGAGCATCGACCAGTGACCAGTATGTTTGTGGATTTTAGCTTTGTGGGGAATGTAGATGATGCTTCGGATGTGGAAACGGCCGTTCACGGTCAGCATCTCCATGATTATTATTTGTGGGCGTCTGATATTGTGGCTCGTTTTGGCGGGCAAAATGCCAGAGTCAACCGCATCCTGACCGGCGACAAGGGCAATCAGCTTCACATCATCTTCGGAGCACCGGTAGCGCCTGATGCGCCAGAGCAAGCCATGCGCTGTGCGATGACGCTGGTGCGGGAAAAGCCAGATTTTATCGCCATGCAGCGAATTGGTTTGGCGGCAGGCAAAGTATTTGCGGGGCCAGTGGGGTCAACGACGCGGCGTGAGTACACCGTTGTCGGCGATATTGTTAACTTGTCGGCAAGGCTGGCCCAGGTTTGTTCGGAAAACTGTGTTTTCACCAACAGCAACACAGCGGCGCGTGTCGATAACTGGATTGAGTTTGAGGTGCTGCCGCCAGTCTTCCTGAAGGGAAAACAAGAGGCAATTTCGCCCTATAAGCCGGTGAGCGAACGCAGTGGCTTGACTCAGTTGCAGGCGTATTTTAGTCATTGGGAACGGCCGTTAGTAGGGCGAGATGCTGAATTAGATTTATTACTTGGCGGCATGGATGCGGCTGTGCGCGGCATTGGCGGTGTGGCCGCTATTTTAGGAGCGGTTGGGGTTGGTAAAACCCACTTGCTGGCAGAAGGTATCCGCTATTGGTTGGATGAGGGTGGCACTGGCTTAGTGGGAGTGGCGCAGCAGCACAAAAGCGACGTGCCGTACGGGCCCTGGCTAGACATTTGGAGAGATTTCTTTAACCTCCGTACCGACATGAGCACGGCTGCCCAGGCGGAACAAGTTGTAGCTCAAACTCGGGCTTTGCTGCCAGATGTTAGTGATGACGTGGCTTTGTGGGGCGAGGTATTGGGTCTGCCCATTTCTGGTCAGGAACAATTGTTAGAACTTTCAGCAGAGGTGAAACAGTCTCGATTTATCTCCCTGGTGCGCCGTTGTTTTTTTGCCTTCAGCGACCTGACGCCGCTTTTGATTATTCTAGAAGATGCTCATTGGGCGGATCAGTCTAGTTTGGCACTGTTGGATGAAATTACCAGAAGCCTGGATGGGCATAAAATTTTCTTTGCCGCTACGTTTCGGCTGGCTGATGAATTGTCGATGGATTTGCTGGACAGGTCGTCGTGCGTGCCGATTTTAGTGGCCGATTTATCACCTGCTCACGCCCGAGTTTTGCTGGCGCAGTTAATAGGCGTTTCACAACTGCCGCAAGCCGTAGAGCAGCATTTGGGTTTGCGTGACCGTGAAGGGCGCGACAGCCCAGTCAGCCCGTTGTTCTTGGAAGAATCGATCAATATGATGATTGGCACCGGCGTGTTGACGTTGGATGGTCAAGTTCATGTGCATGAGGAACGGCTGCAAACGCTGCAAATTCCCGATACGATTCACGGTTTGTTGTTGGCGCGACTGGATCGTTTACCGCCAGCCGGCCGCGATTTGCTGCAAGTGGCTTCTGTGATTGGACGGCAATTTGCGCTGGAGCCTTTGCACAATATCGCCTTTGATGTGCCTGAACAGAATATCTCCAGCTTGCTGGAAGAGTTGTCGTCTGAAGATATTACACGGCTGGTGATGTCTGATCCGGAATGGATATACCTGTTTCAACATGCCCTGACTCACGAAGTGGCGTATGAAAGTTTACCCTATGCACGGCGTCAATCTTTGCATCAGGCCATGGCGGATTGGTTGGTGGCGCGGTACATGGATAATTTGCGCTCCTATTATCCGATTTTGGCTTACCATTACAGCCAGGCTGGAAATCATAAGGCGGGTTTGCGTTATGCTTTGGCTGCGGGCTTGGATGCCCGCGCGCTCTTCTCCAATCACGAGGCGTTGGGCTTTTTCAACCAGGCTGAGAAGCATTTGTTGGCAGTGGGTGAGGCTGAGAATTGGGAAACGGCCGTTACCCTCTATCTGGCACGGAGCGAAGTATTCCTGCACCTGGGTGATTTCACCCGCGCTATCGAAGACGTTGAACACAGCTATCGTCATGCCGCTGCACACGACCTGTATGAGCAGATGGCTCAGGCAAACAACAAATTAGCTGAGCTGAAATGGCGGCAGACAAAATATGATGAAATCGCAGCATTTAGCAGCAAAGTGTTAGAGATGCGTTCCCAAATATCCAGCAACGAAATTGCCCGTGCCTATCAGTTAACAGGCTTGGCTGATGCTTCATTGGGTCACTATGAATCTGCGCTAGAAAATCTGCACATAGCTGAATCCCTCTGCCTGGAAACCCAAAATCGAGCACAGCTTGCCCGTGTATTAGAAATCATCGGTTTTGTGCATTACACACGCAAAGAGTTGGCATTAGCGTTGGATGCTATAAAGCGTAGTGTGGCATTATCCCGTGATGCCAGTACACCGGTAAACGTTGCTTCTTCTTTGAGCAACATCTCGCTTATCCATTTTCGCTTGGGTCAAGTAGTCTCATCTCTGGAAACAATAAATGAAGCTATCCAGTTAGTTACTGCTGAAAGCCAGACTTTTCTGACGACATTCTTGTTAAATCGGGCAGAAATTCTGTGTTATCTTGGTGAGTTTCAGTCGGCTCGTTTTGATTTTGATGAGGTAGCTCGCCATTTTACAAAAGCAGATGATCATAGAGGTTTGTTGGAGTTTTACTTGCTTCAGGGGTTTGATTATTACGCTGCTCAAAATAAATGGGAACA
>JACSSI010000564.1 GCA_014879345.1 Anaerolineae bacterium
AACATCAGATGATAATACACCTATTATTGTTTTCCAATATGTCAATGGTATTACCTTAAAGCAAAAACTGATTGATGCAAAATACCATCGACTTCCTTTAAATGAACAAACTCTCAATATCATCAGAGAAATCGCTTTTGCCCTAGACTTTGCTCACGAAAAAAATACCATTCACCGAGATATCAAACCTAGCAATATCATTATTGACAACAAAGGGAAAGCCTATCTTATGGATTTTGGTCTGGCAGAGATGAAAGAATCCCTGCCAGATAATTCGATGATGACACAAGAAATGGCACATCATATCAGTGGTACCATGCCTTATATGGCTCCCGAACAATTAGTAAACTTGCAGATTGGTGACAAACGTAGCGATTTGTATTCTTTAGGCGTTGTCACTTACGAAATGCTGACTGGCCGATTTCCATATCCAGGGCGCGACACAGAGCTTATTATTCAAATCGGAACTATAGATCCAATACCTCCAACAGAGACAAATCATGATTTACCAAAGAATCTTGATATGGTTTTGTTAAAATCACTTAATAAAAAACCTGAATTACGATATGAATCCTGTCTAGAATTCATCAATGCACTAGATGAAGCAGCAGAAGCTTATTTACAGAATAATACCCAATATGAAAAAGCAATAGGTTATATGGAGAATGGGGATTGGCAAGGAGCGCTTGCAGCCTTCAAATTTCTGCAAACCCAAGCCCCAGCAAATTTCCGAGATTTAAATCATCAGCTAGAACGGGCTCAACAAAAAGTACGCGCCTTAAGTCTTTACGAACAAGCCCAAACTTTGATCAAGCAGGAAAATTACAAAGAAGCATTAGAAATCCTTAAGTTTCTAGAAAAATTAGACCCAGACTTTCCTACTGCGGATCTATGGGAAACAGCTCTCAACAAACTCTATCAACAAGCCCTCAATCAATATGATAATAACGACTTTGAAGTAGCTCTAGTCACCATCGGCATTATCTTAGCTCAAGAACCAGCCTTTCCTGACCCACAAGAAATTCAGACGAAAGCGAAAGAAAAGGTGGAAGAACAACGTCGGTGGCAGAGCCTATATAATGCTGGCATTACAGCGATGAGCCATGAAAAATGGGATGAAGCTTTATCTTCTTTTGAAAGCCTAAATAAAGAAAATCCTGATTACAAAAATATTGAATTCCAACTAACAACCGCTCGTCATTTACAAAAATTATCAGGCTTACTAAATGAAGCAAAGCAATTAGTAGAGGGGGAAGATTACCCCACAGCCATAGACAAAATCAGGGTTCTTACTGATATCGACGACAAATATAAAACTGAACAAGTCACACAATTACGCGAAGAAGCTCTGAATCGCTTATATCGTAAAAGTGAACGCCTATTAGATGCGAAGAAGCTCGAAGAGAGCAATGCAGCTTGTGCGGCTTTACGCCAGCGGAACCCCGATGATCCTCGATTAGCCGAGTTACAAAAGCGTATTGATGAAAGTATTCGCCTTAGAGATTTAGAACAAGACCTCAATCGCAAATACACAGATGCGCAAAAAAAGGTTGAGGCGCGAGATTATCTGGGTGCTTTGACGATTTGGACAACTATCGCAGCACATGAAGAAGATATAAAATTTCATGATAGTGCAGCTATTGTGAGCCGAGCAAAGGATGGGCTTTATAGTGACGCATTAGCTGCATTGGGAAACAATCATCATCAGGAAGCGCTTGAAACATGGCATCAATTGCATCAAATTGATCCTGAATACAACGATTATCAAGATGTTGCTGGTCGTGCTCATGCTGGAACTGAAAGGCGTTATTTGCTTAAAAAAATCGGATGGGGTGCAGGTGTTACCCTGGGCATTATTCTTGCCATTGCCTTGTTTTTTATGTTACGGGGCAATAAGCAAGACGAACAATATGCTATGCAAACGGCCGACGCTGCGGCAATTTTGGCGGCAGCATCACCTACTAGCACGCACACACCACCCGCAACGATGACGCCCACATTTACATCAATACCTACAAAAACAAACACGCCGACAAATACGCCTACTCAACCACCAACCAATACCATTGAACCCACGGAAACATCTACACCAGCACCAACTGCTACACCCTCTATCCTCGGCGAAACCACAGCAAACGTCAATTTATACACAGAGCCAAATGGTACAGATAGAATTACTTTCATTCCCACAGGAAACCAAGTTGCAATCTTAGGACGGCCGTTTCAAGGCAGGTGGGTTCTGGTGAAAACAGACCACGCCACAGGATATGGCTCCTCTGATTTAATCCAACTACCACCTGGTATGGAACTAGAAGACTTACCAATCGTAGATGACATCATTTCGACACCACCCCCGACAGAACAGGCAACTGTGATTGCGTCTGATTGGCCTACGCCTTCTTCTTATGATGCACAAGGAACGGCCGTTTCTCTTCAATCTGCTTCTATTTTCCCTACAGCTGATGACACAGGTAATTCAGCCTCACTTCCCTTCGTCGATGTTGGCACTGTTGTGGACGTGCTTGGTCGTAACAGCACAAGTTCCTGGTTATACATCCGAGATAAAAATGATAATGTGGGATTTGTTTGGGGTGAATACTTTGATTATCCTGGGGCAATCAACCAACTTCCCATCGTCAACCCGGAATCATCAGGCAATACGAATATTGAATCTAGTGGAAACAATCAAACAGGGAACACTGCTTTGACCGCCGACGTTTATTACCTTGATGGTACTTGTAAAAATGGTGTCTGGACTCGCCCCGTTTTCATGGAAGGGCATGGTGGCAACGGCCGTTATACCTATTTTTGGGATGGCGTTCGCAAAGCGGGTTCAATCAATGGCAGCACTACATTTGATGTCAGTGCCGTAAATGGAGCAATCATTGGCAAAGCCCGTATCGAGAGCGGTGATGGGCAGTTCATTGAAGAAGACCTCTTCGTACCAGCTGTTGATTGCAACAATTAAAAAATCGGCAGCGGATTGCAACGAAGTAATCCGCTGCCAACTCGCTTCACGCTATCTCTATATTCCGTTATAATCCCGCCCCATGTCTCATACAAACCAAATCGCACAAGAACTGTCCCTTAAAGCGGCGCAGGTAACGGCCGTTATCGACCTCCTAGACTCCGGCAATACCATCCCCTTCATTGCCCGCTACCGCAAAGAAGCCACCGGCAGCCTCGACGAAGAACAACTGCGCGACATCCAGGATCGCGTAGGCAAGCTCCGCGCCCTCGATGATAGGCGCGAAACCATCATCGCTGCCATCACCGAGCAGGAAAAGATGACCCCCGACCTGCACAAAGCACTGCTGGCCGCCGAGACCCTGACTGAACTCGAAGACCTCTACCAGCCGTACAAAACCAAACGGCGCACCCGCGCCACTATCGCCCGCGAAAAAGGGCTGGAACCGCTCGCTAACCTCATCCTGGCGCAACCGCGCACTGACAAACCGCTCAACGAACTGGTGCGCCCCTTCCTCACGGAAGAAGCACCCACCGTCGCCAAAGCGCTGGCTGGCGCGTATGACATCGTGGCCGAAACGATGAGCGACAATCCTGAGGTGCGCCAGCAGGTACGCGACAAAGCACTCAAATTTGGCACGCTCCAGGTTGAAAAAATCAAGAAAGCGGAAGACGAAAAGGCTGTCTACCACCTGTATTATGAATTCCAAAATCGAGTAGACCGCCTGCGCCCCCATCAAATTTTAGCCATCAACCGGGGCGAAACCGAGAAGATTTTGCGCGTTAAACTCGACGTGGCAGAAAACGACTGGCTGCTGCCGATGCGTAGTATTTATCGACCTAATTTCCGGCAATCGCCGCTGGCGGAAGCACTGCAATTGTGTATGCAGGATGCGGCACAACGGCTGCTGCTGCCAGCCATCGAACGGGATGTGCGCCGTGATTTGACCGAGAAGGCTGAAGCCCACGCCATCAAGGTGTTTGCCGACAATTTGCGCGGCTTACTCAGCCAACCGCCGCTGGCCGACCAGACGATTTTGGCACTCGACCC
>JACSSI010000565.1 GCA_014879345.1 Anaerolineae bacterium
GGAGCCGCCCGGCGCTGGCACATAGGTTCTGTGCCAGACGGGGAGCGGCAGCGGCCTGGGGCTGTGACGGTTAAGCGCGGGTTGCTGGCGTATGACCAGGGGTCGAGACAATGATTTCGATGATGTCGCCCTTCTTGGCTTCAGAATCAATTGTCGGTGCGCCAACAGACAAGACCTCGATGGGGTCGTCTAATGTATACTCCCTCATGCCAGCGGATTCACCGGCTGGTGTAGCGGCCAGGCCGTCCATCGGCGTCTCGTTGTCAAGATGCCAGCGAAAAATTTCGACGGCTGACATATTTTCTGTACCCCATTCACCAGCGGCACCTTTAGAAAAATCGTCCAAAATTTGGATGCGCCATTTTTCGGTTTCTTCCTTGCCGCCGACGAAAGATAGCGGTTTGGCGTGGCCGGAAACTCGTTGGGACTCTTCCGAGCGAGAGGGGTTATTAGATCGTTCGAATTTGACCAAAACTCCCTTGATAGAAAAAGAATCGGCGACGGCCGTGCCGTTGCCGGAAATGCCTTGGACGGCGACAGCCGATAGGCTTACCATAAGATCGCCGCGATTCGGGACAAATGCATTAACAGTGCGTTCTTCAGCCATTGTGGTTTCTCCTGGTTGGCTTGTTCACGGCTTACGCCGGAATCAAGGTTTTTGTGGTTAAAAGCACCTGCATATCATTGGCATTCAGGTGCGGAAAGGGTAAGAGCAGTTCTTTCGTCTCTGGATCGAACTGCTTGAGAGCCAGTAGCTGTTTTGGTTCCAGCTTCGGGTAGGCACTTGCCAGATCGTACTGCTTTGTGCCTGGCTCGATTACCTGGTTGTAAAGCGGGTGGTCGGGATTCTTGTACTTGATGGTTTTTCCGACCTTGTACAGGTTTTCGGGTTTGGCTGTTGTTGTAGCGGTTGTTGGTGTTGTTGATGCCATCTAAAAATCTCCTTAGTGAAAGACACGTAAATATAAATGCCCGAGTCGGGCGTCCGGGTAATTTGTTGGCGAGGGTGGCCGTGCAGACGGCCTGAAGAAGTCGGTAGACATCCACAGGCCGTCCGCGCTAAAGTTATCGAGTTGAAAAAGATTTGTAATCAAACCCTCGACCTTGTTCATTTGCCGTTCAGACCAGCGCAAGGTTTGTGATGTTTTGTCGTGATGCGCCTCCATGACAATGGCGAAGTCTGAATAGCGGCCAAAGCCGCCAGATGTGGCTGGCTCCGGGTTGCCTCCCAGGAAGCTAACAGAAATGACGAACGGCAGTTTTGAGGGCATGGCCCGATAGCCGTAAATGGCGTTCGCTTCGCCGGTGGAAACGAGCGAGTCGTTTAGAATCATCTCGATTCGGTCAAGCTGGTTGTTGATTAGCTCTACGTCCATAGTTCATCCATCTCTGTTTCGAGAAGTAGCAGCCCTTCGACTAAGATTTGATCGCCGTCGCTTTCTATCGTGGAAGTCCACCAGGGCTTTTCGAGGTGGACTTCCTCGCCGTAAAGGGCGGGCTTGCCGTTGAAGACGGGATTTATCACGTCTGGGTCAACAAAGAGCAGCCCTTCGTTTTCTTTGGCAGTGCCACGATGCGCTGACGCCAATGTACCGGTCAGGTAGGGGGCATTGGCTGAGAGCCGGTCACTGAGAGCCAGCGTTATCCAGGCTGCGGTTCGATGGATGGCGGGGCCATCGTTCGCAAGTTCGGCCAGCATTACGCGATTGTCTTCGCGGAGTTCCCACAGGGCGATCAAAGCCTCGGCGGCGTCAATGGTTAGCATTACGGTTGAGCTTCGCGCTCCAGCACGATTTCCATAAAGTCGGGCATGTCATCATCTGGCCAGCCAGTGACGGAGTGGATGCGGTAATCGTGATTAAGGATTAAGCGCATATTGCTCTTGATGCCTTCGGCTGGCTCTGTGTAAACGACATAGCCCCGTGCGATGGTTCCCATACCTGCACGTTCGCAGTCAGCGGAATCCAGCGGATATGTGTGGCCACAGCGCAGGGCAGGGATAAAGGGTTGTCGGTCGCTGTCGTTGGTTGCTGTGGCTGGTATCGTGGCGACTTCAGCGACGCGGCTCCATTTACGTCCAAGATTCGGTCGGATCATAATCGCACCTCTAGCGGTACAGAAGTTGCCCCGCCGCGCCGTCGCTGGGTGTGTCCATGCAGACGGCGCAGGCGGGCAGCCTCGCCTCGATAATACTCAAAGGCTTTGATCGTTTCCCCGGTCGGGCCTAGGCGGGTCTGGGTTGGGAAACGTGCGTAAGCGCGTGACAAAATCTCGCAGCAGCGAGCCGTAAAGCGCCCGATGATCTGGGCCTCTTCAAGCAGGATTTCGGTCAGACGTGCGTCTGAGAAGTTGCGACCATCAGGAAAAACGCCCTTCGGGTTTTCTTGCGTGTCGTCAATTTCATCCCGCAGAAGGTTTAACAGGGCGGGCGCTTCGTCACCGTAGGTAAAGGACATTACTCAGAATCCTCCAGTAATGTTTCAGCTTCAGCTACCCAGGCAATCGCTTTGTTGCGGGAAACGCCGTCGATGGTCGAAAGGACATCGAGATCGGCGTTTGCCAGGTCTGCAAAGGTGTGAATGCCAAGCTCGTTAAGCGCCGCTGCGCTTTTGGCGCCCAGATTGTCTATGGCGGTTAGATCGTCAGCGGTGACTGGTGGCATCTGCGGATTGATATCGGTATTGGGCGCAGCCACTGGTTTTTCTCCTGGGAAAAGGCCGCGTTCTCGCAATGATTCACGCATTTCATTGGGGCCATGATATGGATCGGAGTAGATTTTGCCTTGCCAAACATAAGCGGTCATGTCTTTGTCCTTTCTGGGGCAAAAGCCCGATTAGCTAATGCTCTTGATCACGGCCAGCGCTTCAGGCTCGGTGATAACAGGCAAAGCGGTTTGCCAGCCTTCGGCCTCGATGCGCGGGGGCTTGTTGTCAAAGGCTTCGGCGCGAATGACGCGCCCGTTTCCGGCTTGACCGGCACCGCGCCCGATAGCTGTGTAGCCCAGGGTGTCGTAGATGGTACGTGTGTCATCACCTAAATCGACATCTTCCATGCGGCCAGTGGTACAGGCAAGCGTCATTGTGCCACGCGGCAGGAAGAAGCCTGTGCCTTCTTGGGTGCGGTATTGCAGGTCGTAGGTCTCGATGACCGGCAATCCGTCCGCTTGTAAAGCGCCGTTGATGTTTTCCAGGCTGGCGCGGCCAGCGGCAGACATGATTTGGCCGGTGGCGCTGACAACAGCGACGCCGGTGCGGGTTTTTACTTTGTCGTTTCCGGCCATAATGGAAATAACGTCACGGCCCGTGATGATGCGATTGACGTTGTAGCCTTTGTCGGCTAACAATTGCACCATGGCGTTAATGTCTTCAAAAGGATCGGTGGCGTTATTGGACCAGGCAGCGGCAGCCACAACGCGGTGGCCGACAGGGTCGGCGTAAACGATGTCCTCAGACAACTTGTTGTCGCCGGTAGCGTGAATAACGCCGTTGACGATGGCTTCCCAGCGCCATTTTTCCAGCAGTTCGACCAGGGCCAAATTGACAGTGGTGTCCAGCCAGTTGGTGAAACTGGCAACGGCTTCCATAGAAGCGTTGCGTTGCAGATGAGCCAGCAGCGCATCGTACATTTGCCCGGTGAATTCGCGGGCGATGTCGCTTTCGGCCAATTCGACCATAAACGACCCAACCAGGTCGCCACCTTTCTTTTGGGCCGCGCTGTAGCGCGTACCCAGATTGGCGATAACGGTGCGGTAGGAAATGTTGTCTTCGCGGTAGGCATTTGCCGGTGCTGGCCGTTCGGGGAGCAATGTGGCGCCCACATAGGCGCGGCCACGACGACCAAATTGGGCGAGTGGATTGCGAGCTATGTTTTCATAGCCGCTTTCATTTGAGAATTGACGTAACAGGGTGATTAAATCCATGAGAAAATCTCCTTAATGTGAGGTGGGCTGGCTTACGCCTCGCCGATTGTCGTGGTGTAGTTGGCGCGGATAAAGTCGATAACACCAGAGT
>JACSSI010000566.1 GCA_014879345.1 Anaerolineae bacterium
GTGCGACGGGTTTTTCAAGCAAGATTGGCGGGAGCCTTGTTTTCAGGCTGACTTTGGAAACGCCCTGAAATATTTGCGCCTAGATATGCCGTATAATGGTGCCGACCCTTTCTCCCATAACCAGCCGCTTCACACTCCCCTCTTGCCAGAAATTTAAGACGACGATGGGTACATCATTATCCATACACAAGGAAACGGCCGTGCTGTCCATCACGCCCAGCCGCGCATTAAGTGCATCAATATATGAAAGTTCATCAAAGCGCTTCGCATCTGGGTTCTTTTCTGGGTCAGCATCATAAATCGCATCAACTTTTGTTGCTTTAATCAAGACATCTGCCCCAATTTCATTGGCGCGTAATGCTCCGGCAGAATCAGTCGTAAAATAGGGATTGCCCGTGCCGCCACCAAAAATAACCACGCGCCCTTTCTCTAAGTGACGCATTGCCCGCAAGCGAATATAAGGTTCAGCCACAGTACGCATTTCAATAGCAGTCTGTACTCGAGTTACCACGCCCACACTTTCCAGAGCATCTTGCAAAGCCAATGAGTTCATCACCGTAGCTATCATGCCCATGTGGTCGGCCGTAGAGCGTTCCATACCCAAATCTTTGCCAATCGTACCCCGCCACAAGTTGCCGGCACCAATGACTATCGCTATTTCCACGCCTAAATCATGCACATCTTTGACAACGTGTGCAACTTCTGCCGCCCGAGCTGGGTCGATGCCAAAGCCGCCTTTTCCGGCCAATGCTTCACCACCCATTTTGAGCAAAATACGTTTATAGACTGGTTGTGACATTCGTTTTCTCCTTTTTAGGCAAAAAAAAGGGCGTTCTCTCGAACGCCCTCTCGACCAAACGTTATTTAATCGAGCGATTCTCCCAGTTCATATCGGGCAAAACGCCGAATTTTAATGTTTTCGCCAGTGGTACGAATCGAATCCGTAACCAACTCGCCAATCGTCATTTTATCGTCTTTAACAAAAGGTTGATCCATTAAAACCATTTCTTCGTAGAATTTGTTCATTCGCCCTGAGACGATTTTTTCTACGATTTCTTGGGGTTTACCTTCAGCCAAGGCTTGATTACGCAAAACATCAGCTTCTCGATTCAGTTCGTCCTGGGGAACTTCTTCACGGGTCAGATAGCTGGGACTCATGGCAGCTATGTGCAAGGCAATGTCATGAGCCAACTCGCGGAATTGCTCATTACGCGCCACGAAGTCTGTTTCGCAATTGATTTCCAGGATGACACCAACACGGTTCCCAGGATGGGTGTACAGTTCGATGACGCCTTCGTTGGCTTCACGGCCAGATCGTTTGGCAGCGCGGGCTGCCCCTTTTTCCCGCAAAATATCGACAGCTTTATCATAATCGCCATCGGTGGCTTCTAATGCCTTTTTGGCTTCGAGAACACCAGCTCCTGTGGTTTCCCGTAATTCTTTCACCATTTGTGCTGTTATTTTCATGGTGTTTATTATCTCCTATTCTAAGCTATTCGTTTTCTTCGTCAGCGCCGATTTCTTCTTCGTAATCTTCATATTCATCTTCATCTTCATCTTCTTCAGCTTCACGAATCTTTGCTAAGGTAGATGCACCCAATAGCTGCTCGTCATCGACGTCTTCAACGCCATCATAGGCAGCACTACGGGCTTGGTAGCTGTCGAAATCTGTGATTTCGGCGTCAAGTTCTTCTTTGCGCATGTTTAAGCCTTCCAAGGCCGCGTCAGCCATTTTGCCAACGATGAGTTTGATGGCGCGAATGGCATCATCATTGGAAGGAATGATGTGGTCGATGGGATCCGGGTCACAGTTTGTATCTACCACACCGATGACGGGGATTTTGAGGATATTGGCTTCACGAACGGCCGTTTCCTCATTCATCACGTCCACGACAAACATCAACGCCGGTAAACCCCGCATCTTGCGGATACCACCGAGACGCAAATTCAGCTTCTCAATTTCGCGTTCATAGCGCAAACGTTCACGCTTCTTGAGATAATCAAACTCACCAGCATCACGACGATGCTCCAGCTTTTCCAGATATTTAATACGTTCACTAATCGTTTTGAAATTAGTCAGCGTACCACCTAACCAACGTTCATTCACATACGGTTGATGCGCACGACTCGCTTCAGTCGCAATCGTGTCAACTGCTTGTCGCTTTGTACCGACAAACAACACCTCGCCACCTTGAGCAACCGTGTCACGAATCAAATCGTATGCATCATTGATGAGAACTAAAGTCTGTTGTAAATCTAAAATATGGATACCATTTCGTTCAGTGAAGATATAGGGTTTCATCTTCGGATTCCAACGACGAGTACGGTGTCCAAAATGCACGCCTGTTTCTAACAGGGCTTTCATTGAAACTACGGCCATGGGGTTTCTCCTTTTTTAAATGTTTTGTTCTTCCATGCCCATCATCCTGAGTCGGAGCTTACAAGGCCAATATGCGTATCTGCTTATCTGGGGTGTCCATTCAGACAAAGATAACCAGACACAGCATAATGTAAGCACACCCGCTTCAGTCCGAGCATGTGTAAGATAGTAATAAATTGCCCATTAACGTACGGGAGCCTGCCAAGTTGGCAAGCCGATAGATTATAGCGAATGCGATTTTTTGCGCAAATTTTCCATGAAACTGGGATGGTTTACTTCCATTGCGTGAGAATGGTTTCCCGCTGAAACAACTTGACACTCATCGTCACCAGCACCACATCCAGCACCAGCACCACCAAACCCAAGAGCAATATCATTCTGGCGTCAATCAAAATCAAGCCCATCGACTGCCCAATAATGAGCAGAATAATCGGCAAAATCACAAAAGCTGACAACTGCTCTGCGGCGCGTGGATCAGTAACACGAGAAGAAATCAAAACGGCCGCACTCACCGCCATCAAACTCATCAACGGCCCCACCACAAAAATAGCCACCAACCACATCGGCGCCATTACCAGTTTAAAAACAACTTCACTCACCATGAACCACATCGCCACGGCATAAATCGCAAAAGCTGCCCATGTCACGGCAATTGCAGGTATACAAGCAGCAAACATCTTGCCCAGCAGCAGTTCCGTTGTCGTAATCGGCGTTGCCAGCAGCGGCTCCAGACTGCGGGATGTTTTTTCGCCAACAATGCTGTACGCGGCAATTGTCACCGGCACAATTACCGGCAGCATCATAAACATCAGCGTGTACAGATTAAGCATGTATACTTCCGTACAGGCCATCTCATCCAGGTCATTGCAAAGCTCGCCAACAAACGCCGCCATTTCCCCCGTGTTCATTGACGACATATCTGCTTCAAAGCTGTTCATGGCAACCAAAGTAATGATGGGCAAGGCTAAAAAAATGAGTGGCAAAAAAGCAACGGTAAACAACACAATGCGATTTTTGAACACTTCCGCCCATTCTTTGTTAACAATTGTTTTAATTTTGTTCATCGCTACTCCTCATTTACCAGTTGCAGATAAATATCTTCCAGCGAATGACGCAGTTCGCCCACAAATTGAATGTTGGCGTTTGCGGCTACCAGGGTACGGATCAATTCTGGATTTTTCTCTTCAGGATTTTCCAGTGCCAAAAGCAGCTTGTTTTCGGTGGCTTTAGCATGATGGACAAAGGGTAAGTTGGAAACTGAAGTCAGATATGGTTCGGCCTCTTCTGCTAAGTGGAAAACAACCTGCCGTCCATACATCTGTTTACGCAAGCCAGATGGGGTATCGACAACACGCAACCTGGATTTGAAGACGGCAATGCGATCACAAAGCCGGTCGGCTTCGTCCAGATTATGGGTACAAAGGAAGATAGTTCGCCCTTGCCCACTCAATTCTTCAATAAAATCGCGCACCAATTTGGCTGCCTCTGGATCTAAACCGGAAGTTGGCTCATCTAAAAAGAGAACTTGTGGTTCGTGCAGTAAGGCACGCGCTATGGCGAGTTTTTGCTTCATCCCTTTGCTGAAGGTACCGGCCGCATCATGACGACGCTCCCACAAACCCAGCATA
>JACSSI010000012.1 GCA_014879345.1 Anaerolineae bacterium
ATCCCAGAGGTACGGGATTCTTCACTGCGTTCAGAATGACGCGAACCCCAGCAGATCCTAAAGAGCCATAATTGATTATGGGGGGGAGGCTATCGTGAACACACAAAAACCTTTACGCTTCAATGTTTATGGAAAAACTTATGAAGTTATGCGTCCCACGCGCCATTCTGTGACGCCGGAGGATCGAGCGCAATTTGCCCATGCCAGTAAAATACTCGACAAATATCATGGCTTGCCAGAGCAATTACAAGATGCCTTTGAGGAATTCACTCAAATTCAATCCAAGCCTTTGTTCCACGCTGGTCTAACAACTTTTCTGATCACATATTCTTATATTCAAGGATTTAGTTATGAGGAAAAGGGCTTGGAGAAAGCGTATGGTTGGTTGCAGGGGGCGCAAGAAATTGCACCAGATGAATTGGGCGTTTTATTAGCTGGTTTTGATTATTATCTGGCTGCCAAAAAGTATCCAGAATGCCGCGAGTTGCTGGAACGGGGTTTGAATTTATATCCAAATGATTTTGAATTGCAGGTGCGGCGCATCAATTTTTTGACTCGACAAGGTACAGTACGGCAAATTGAAAATGCCGTGAAGACAACTGAGAAACTTAATCTCACAAAGGAACAAAAGCAGAGGCTGCTTGCACTTGAGGCCAGGGCTTATCTAGACCGGCGTCAATGGAACAAATCGATTGAAAAATATAAGAAATTAACAAAATTGACGCCTGATAACCCCTGGGCATGGAACAATATGAGTATTGCCCAACTTGAGACAAAGAATGCTTTTACAGCTTATATCAGTAATCGCAAAGCGCTGAGTTTGATGGATTTTGGTGCGGCGCGAAGCATGCAGAAGCAGATACAACCCGTACTAATTGTACAGACGATTGCAGTTTTTGTTGCAATTGGGATTATGGTTTCGGTATTTTTGTTTTAGTGGCAATGGATTCGCAACAAACGTTCCGTCCTACGTGGCAGTATTGGGTAAAGGTCTGGCTGCCGATCATAGTGGCCTGGTTGATACTCATGGTCGTGGGTGTGCAACGAAATATAGGTTTTCCTACGTTTAATCGCGCAATTAGCTTTTCAATTTTTGTGAGTATTGTCCTGGTTGCCGCTTTTTTCTTGGATACCCGTAAACAGATTACTGTATCGAGAGGGGGTGTGCTGATACAAACGATTCGCAAAAGCTATTATTGGCCTTGGGATCAGATGGAAGGCGTCCATTTTTATGCTGTTGGTGAAGAAAGTAAACCGCGTTTGGCCGTTATTACAGAGCAAAAAGAGTATACGTTTCCTATTCATGCGTTTGATGATGCAGGACTTGAGGATGCTGTCACGGCTAGAATCGGCACAGATTTAGTAGGTCTTGGCGCTTACCAATCTACTGAGCGATATAAAAAAGCAGAAGAAGAATACAAGCTTGATCTGAAACGATATGGTGAATCAAAAAAGTATATTGGTGGATCTGTTAACAATGTCATGTATGTGTATGCACTCTTGTTGGAATTTGGCTTAATCGGAATTTCATTACTATTTGTATATTTGGAAGCGTGGTATTTTGCAATTTTCATTTTGTTGATAGCGGGTGTTGTATTTATTCGCCAACTTTCTTTTGCTGGCAATGTGTATATGAATCGTGATCGCATTGTGTGTAAACGGCCGTGGCGAATTGATGCTATCAAATGGCAAGATGTTTATCGTGTGGAAGTTAGCTACCGTTATATTATTTTTTATGGGCAAAATAAGCGCTTGGTATGTCCAGGACTTTTGTTTTGGCAGGGGGGATATGCTAAAAAGATGAATTACCTTTTTAACTATCATATCGAAAAGCGTGTGATTTTAACGACTCCGTTAGATGTTTTTTCTTTTCCTCGGAATAAAAATGTTCGTGTGACTCGCTCATAACAGAATTTTCCCTCTGAATCTGCCGGAAGTTTCAAACTATATTATGGGCTAACGATGGACAAGTGTTGGGCATTAATCAGTTGGCGTTGGCTCAAATCACTTGTCGGGGGTTTTGGTGGGGGAGAAATGGTGGTTCTATTGTTTTCTGTTTCATGTTGGTTGACTTGATTTTCGGGCGCTTCAAAGAATAGGGCATGAGGCAGTTGGAAATAGAGAGCCAATTTGTCAATATGTTCCACGGTAAGACGCCGTTTGCCATTTAATACAGATGAGGCAATAGAATCCGTCTTGAAAATTGGGTTGACCAAGTCACGCTGTCGCAACCCTTGTTCCTCCATTAATGCCCGAATGAGCGCAATACCACGCAGTTCAATATCTGGTTCATGTTCCCCTTCATACCGTTCAACCAACATACCTAGCACAGAAAGATAATCTTGTTCATCGGATGACAACATGCCCTTGTCGATTAACTCATCAATGCGTGCCACAGTTTCCCAGTATTGGTCATCTGATGTGATGGGACGAGGCGGGAAACCTGCCAGGAGTTGGTCATATGTGAGATTAATACCAAGCGTCATTTTTCCAATCTTCTTTGTCGTATTCTGCGTGTGTCAAAATATGACGAATATAAATTTCTTGCCTTGCATATTCAATGCGCACAATAAGGCGATAAGCGTTTCCGTGTATGTTAAAAACAGTCAATCGACCCGTTTTGTCAGCTGAGGGATAAACGCGCCTGATTTCAGAAATGTTTTGCCAATCAGCATTTTTTGCTCTGGTAAACCACAATTGTAAACTGCTTTGTGAATCTGGATGTTCTTTCCAGAATAAGCGTAATCTTGTTTGTGTGATGATGTGCATGAATAGGTATCATACGAAAAAGTTTAGCAAATTGCGAAACTTTTTGCAAGCTCCAAAATTATAAGACGAGGGCTGAGCCTATACCAGCCTTCGTCAGGCTCAGGCTTCGTTGGGTATTTTTGTTTTTCTCCGCGGTTAAATTATCAAGGCAGAACTTCCACATCATAGGGCAGCGAAGGCATCAGTTCCAGGTTGCTGCGATAGTTTTCTACACGGCCGTTTATCTTCACCCGCGTCCCTTCTTCCCCCAGCGCCACATTGTTGGGGATGCGATCCAGAATCGTGCGCCAGACGAAAACCACCACTTCCCCGGTGTCGTCGCCGACAAAGATTTTTATGCCGCTGCCTGCCCCTTCCAGGCGCAAAATTGTGCCGCTGATTTGCGCCAGTTCACCAACATGGCTGCCCAGTTCGCCAACAGGACGGGCGGGCGCAAAACTGCCGCCAGCCGTGGTCACTTTCACGTCGCCGCCAAAATCTGGCTCGACTTGCCATGCGCCATCAAACTGTCCCACTTTGCCGGTCGCCTGCACCGTCGCGCCGATGTTGAGTTGGGGCGCATCCCAGGCCTCGTCATAGACGTTGTGCCACAGGAGCAAGTCGGCGCGTCCCGTGCCATCGTCGAGGGTAAATTTGAAACCTTTGGAGAAGCTGGCGGCGGCCACCACTTGCCCACTGACGGTCACTTCTTCGCCTGCATGATTGGGCAGGTCGGCCAGAATGATGGTGCTGGGATTGGCTGAGGACGGAGGGGGAACGGCTGGGCTGATTGGGGTGGAAACGGCCGTTTCTTCAATGAGAGACACTGTTGTAGGCTCAACGGTTTCGGTGATGGGAGCTGCTGTTTCTGTGGGGCTGTCAGTTGGCGTGGCTGTTGCGGTAGCGGTAGGTGTCGTTGTGGGTGGGGGTGTGGCTGTTTGTGTAGGTGTAAAAGTGGGGGTGGGAACGGCCACTTCGACTGTGCTCAGTGCAGGCGTTTCCGTTTGAGTAGGCAGTTTTGTGGCAGGGATGGCAGCTTGAGGTGTGGGCGTGGTTGGTGGCGGGGTGGTGCTGGCGCATCCGACGATAAGGGTAATCAAAACAACAAAAATAGATACGAAAACAAGCTTTTTGGCAATACGTTTCATGGTACAAATCCTCCTGGCGACATAGTTTACCAGTGGAGGATTTGTTGGCAATGAAAACGGCCGTTTTTATTTTAGGTGACAGTCACTTCCCAAGTGACTATCACCTGGAACTGCTTAATTACTCAAACCAGCCGCCTAACAAAGCCCCAATGCCGCCGATTATCAAGAACGCGGGCCAAATGACACCCCAGTCCCAACCAAACAGAAATGTGCAGCTTATCAACGACAAGATCAAACCGCCGGTGATGGAGCCGGTGCCTTTTTTGGTTAAACGGCCGTTTTCCCGCACATCAGTCACCGCATTGCCAAAATTGACGAAGGCTGGTATCAAAATAAACAATGCCCACCAACTCTCCAAATAAAACTTACCCAAATTCATCGCCAAAAAAATAAGCCCGATGGCAATCAACATGACCCCGGCCACCCAATTTTTATTGTTTGAATAAGAGTGGCTGGGTTGGGAACTTGTGCTGGACGCCGGTAAATCGTCCAAATCTGCTTTTTCGATCTCGATCAGCTTTTCTTTTTCTTCATCTTTCAATTGTGAAAAATCGTCGCTCATGATGCCTCCTGTAAGACTCGTTTCCTGTATGGCAGCCTATACGGCAGAAGAAGCGGAAAGTTTCATTTTTGATGGCGTTGATGCTCCACCAGCATACAGGCATCCATCACCACATCCAATCCTGCTGCCTGAGCCGCTGCCGCAGCCTCTTCATGATAGATACCAAGCTGCATCCAAACGGCCGTTGCGCCCATCTCAATCGCCTGATCCACAAACGGCGGCACATTCTCACTGCGCTGAAAAATAAGCACCAAATCCACATGTTCTGGAATAGCCGCCAAATTAGCATAGGCACGCTCACCTAACCCTTCCTCAAGGTTTGGGTTCACCGGAATAATGCGATACCCGGCTTGTTGCAAATACGCTGGCACATAAAAACCAGCCCGTTCCTTTTTAGAAGAAAAACCTACCACCGCAATGCACCTGGTAGACTCAATAATTTTGTTAATAACTTGCTGTTGATTCATCGTCACTCCTTTTTTCAAGATTACCAGCGAACCTCAAAAATTCCATATTTCGTAAAAAAAAGTGCCTAAATTCGCTGTTTAGGGGCGTTATGCGCAAAGGTGTAGTAATGACACAATGTATGACAAATAACACGTCAATTTTATGACAGAATCAGGGGGATTGACACTTGTAATCTCATTTTACTTTTCCGCGAGGCGTGAGGTTGTTTCCAAAAAATTTAAGGAAAGCGAGAATCTTTCTGCTATCATAACCAATAAATGAAGCATGCAATTGTGCATTCCTGATACGGACAACAGCCAGACCAAAAAAGAGGGAGAAAACGGCCGTTATCACTGCCATGTATCGCTAAAAAGCTACCCGTAAGGCGTGGCACGACAGCTCGTTTTTCTGCCCAACCGTTCGCTAAATGTCATACCAAACAGGGTGACAGATAGCACAGAGCTTGTGATATTAAGCACTAATTGCTCGCATCTACCATAGAATTCTTATAAAATGAAAAAAATTAAAAGTTATTATGTGTTGCCAACATTATTTGGCAATCAACACTTTTGGAGGTGTTTAATGAATTTGCAATTTCCGACTAACTTGAAGCACGAACAGGCACGGGCCTGGATTGAAGAAATGGTTGCTCTTTGCCAACCAGAGAACGTTCACTTTTGCGATGGCACACCCGCCGAAAATGATCGCCTCAACCAAAAACTCGTAGACAGCGGTACCTTTATCAAACTCAATGAAGAACTGCGCCCCAACAGCTTCCTCTGCCGTTCTGATCCCAGTGACGTGGCGCGTGTAGAAGATCGCACCTTTATTTGCAGTGTCAACAAAGAAGATGCTGGCCCAACCAATAACTGGGAAGATCCCAAAGTCATGCACGCTCGCTTAAACGAACTGTTTGCAGGCAGCATGAAGGGTCGTACCATGTACGTCATCCCCTTCAGCATGGGGCCACTTGGTTCCCCCATTGCTCAACTCGGTATCGAAATCACCGACTCTGCCTATGTCGTTGTCAATATGAGCATCATGGCACGCACCGGCTCCGCTGTGTGGGATGTGCTGGGGACTGACGGGGCTTACGTACCCTGTCTGCACAGCATTGGCGCTCCTTTGCAACCTGGTGAGAAAGACATTCCCTGGCCTTGCAACCCAACCGTCAAATACATCGTCCACTTCCCGGAAGAAAGAGCCATTTGGTCTTATGGCAGTGGTTATGGCGGCAATGCGCTGCTCGGTAAAAAATGTCTGGCATTGCGTATCGCTTCTAAAATTGCCCGTGATGAAGGGTGGATGGCTGAACACATGCTCATTCTGGGTGTCGAATCACCCGCTGGTGAAAAGAGCTACGTGGCTGCCGCCTTCCCCAGCGCTTGCGGCAAAACCAACTTTGCCATGCTCATTCCACCCGCTGAAATGAGTGACTGGAAAGTGACAACCATTGGCGATGATATTGCCTGGCTTAAACCGAATGACAAGGGTGAACTGTATGCCATTAACCCGGAGACAGGTTTCTTTGGTGTAGCGCCTGGCACATCATCTGATACCAATCCCAACGCCATTGAATCTTGCGCCAAAAACAGTATTTTCACAAACGTGGCGCTCACACCTGATGGCGATGTCTGGTGGGAAGGTTTGACAAAAGAAGCACCGCCCAGCTTGATCGACTGGCAAGGAAACGAGTGGACGCCGGATTGTGGCAGAGTAGCTGCCCATCCCAATGCCCGTTTCACCGCGCCTGCTTCACAATGCCCTGTCATTGATGACCAATGGGAAAACCCGGCTGGTGTGCCGATTAAAGCGATTATCTTTGGTGGCCGCCGCAACAGCACTGTGCCGTTGGTATACCAATCCTTCAACTGGATTTATGGTGTCTACGTTGGCGCTACGCTCGGTTCTGAAACTACTGCGGCGGCGATGGGTGCTACCGGGCAGGTACGTCGTGACCCGATGGCGATGATTCCATTTGCTGGTTATCACATGGCTGACTATTTCAATCATTGGCTGCACGTTGGCCGCTCCATTGCCAATGTACCACCCATCTTCTCTGTGAACTGGTTCCGCAAAGATGATAATGGCAAGTTCCTCTGGCCTGGTTTTGGCGACAATATGCGCGTGTTGGAATGGATTGTGAAACGCGCCAGCGGTGAAGCAAATGCTTATGAAACGCCTATCGGCTGGATGCCTAATTATGAGGATCTCACCTGGGACGGGCTTGACTTTAGCGAAGAGCAGTTTGCCGAAGTGATGACGGTTGATGCGGCAAAGTGGAAAACAGAACTTGTTTCTCATGAAGAACTGTTTGTGAAGCTCTATGATCGTATGCCAAAGCAGTTGATTGATGTGCGCTCACTGCTGCTTTCCAGTTTGGCGTAAAGCTCAGTAAATTCTGAGTAAGGCTTTTTTAGCTTTTAGTTGATGTATAATGAAGCGGAATGACAACATGTCATTCCGCTTTTTATATTTTTAAAGGAGCATCATCATGACATATGAATTGCCGTTGTTTCCGTTGAATACTGTGCTTTTCCCGGGGATGCCTTTGCCTTTGCATGTGTTTGAGGAGCGGTATAAGAAGATGGTGCAGGTGTGTTTGGATGAGAAACGGCCGTTTGGCGTTGTGCTCATTCGTAGTGGTGTAGCAGAAGGGGGACCGGTTGCGTATCCCTATGAGATTGGGTGTGCAGCTGATATTGTTGAAGTACAGCGCCTGGAAGACGGCCGTTTACTCATCATGGCTGTGGGTCAGGAACGGTTCCGTATCGTGGCTCTGGATCACACTCTGCCTTATTTGGTGGGCAAGGTGGAGCCGCTACCCTTGCAGCCAGAACCTGAAGAAGCCATTGAATATTATGTCAATGAATTAACGCCCTGGTTGTTAGAATATCTGGTTTTTCTAGCTGATATGGGGCAAGTTGAATTTGACCCGGCGCAAATGCCTGAAAATAACGAAGATTTAGTTTATTTAGCATCTGCTGCTATTCAACTGCCACCAGAAGAGAAACAGGTAATTTTAGAAAACGAAAAAGCGACAGGCATCTTGCAAGATCTGATCGCTAAATATCGAGAAGAAGTGACGCTGTTACGCTTGAAACCGAAGCAAGATCAGGGGATTTTTTCGCTAAATTAAGCTAAAGAGCCAATTTCAACTGAAATTGGCTCTTTTTTTGCAAAACGGAACAGACTGTCAGGTTGGGGCTGTTGCTTTCTAAGATAAATCGTATAAATCACCGAACTTCGTGCGCAGGTAGGTGATGTATGGATCAATGGTTAATGGGCCACCTGTCACACGTTCAATTAGCTCGTTGGCTGTGAACTTGCTGCCGTGTTGGTAGATGTTTTCCCGCAGCCAGCCATGCAGCGTTTCAAATTTGCCCTGCTCAATGTCTGTTGGAATTTGCGGATGTGCTTCAACTGCTTTATCGAAGAAGGCAGCGCTCATGATGTTGCCCAGGGTGTAGCCCTGGAAAGCACCGCCAATCATGCCGCCATACCAATGTACATCTTGCAGCACACCATTCACGTCGCTTGGCGCTTGCAAACCCAGGTCAGATTGGTAGCGGGCGTGCCATGCTTCCGGCAAATCTTTGATTGCCAGCGTGCCTTCCAGCAGTGCCAGCTCCAAATCAAAGCGAATCATAACATGCAGATTATAGGTAACTTCGTCCGCGTCGGTGCGAATGAGCGAGCGCTCAACCCGGTTGATGGCGCGGTAGAAGGTGTCCATTTCCACGCCACCTAATTGAGTGGGGAAGGTTTGCTGGAGTTTTGGATAGTAATATTTCCAGAAACCGCGACTGCGCCCGACCAGATTTTCCCACAGGCGGGATTGGCTTTCGTGGACACCGGAGGAGGTGCCTTCAGCCAGGGGAGTGCCGTCTAGATTCATGTTGATGCCTAGTTCATACATGGCATGACCTGCTTCGTGCAGGGTGCTAAACAAGGCTTCATTCAGGTCGGTTTCTTTGACTCGGGTGGTAATGCGCACATCGCCCAGGGCAAATTTGGTCATGAAGGGGTGGTGGGTCATATCCTGACGGCCACGATGGAAATCGAAGCCGTAATCTTTGATGACGGCTCTGCCAAAGGCTAACTGTTCATCGGGTGGATATGCTTCGTGTAGACAGCTATTGTCTGCTGGTGTTTGGCTGGTAATGGCTTGAGCCAGGGGGACAAGTTGTTCACGCAAGTTGGCGAAAACTGCGCGGACTGATTCTGCTTTCATGCCTTCGTCGGACATATCTATGAGGGGGTCGGCGATGTGGTCGTAGCCTGGGTAGCAGTTTGCAATTTGGCGGCTGAGGTCGAGGGTTTTTTCCAGGTAAGGTTGTACGGCCGCAAAATCGTTATTGGGTCGGGCTTCTGTCCAGACTTGGTAGGAAGCGGCGGCATGTTCGTAGAAGGCAGACAGGAGGGCTGGCGGTACTTTGGTGGATTTCTCGTAGCTGCGGCGGGTGACGCGGATGAGGCTGGCATCGTCGCTGTCGTAGGGCAGGTTTTCGCTGTAGGTTTGCAGGCTGTCCAGCAGGTTCCCTACTTCTGGTGTGATGAATTTTTCATGGGCAAGGCGGCTGAGGGTAGCCATTTGGCGTCCCCGGGCAGCGGCGCCACCGGGGGGCATGTAGGTGCTTTGATCCCAGTTGAGGAGAGCGACTGCGCCATTTAGATCGTTGATTTCAAGCAGACGGGTTTTTAGCTCTTGTAGTTTTTGTTCCATGGTTTACTCCATTTGTGATTCAGTGGTTTTGATGACAAGATGGTATCTGAAAGTGGTTGGATGTCAAAAGGGAAACGGCCGTTTTACAGGTGAGAGGCGTGGGTGAAAACGGCCGTTACACGATGGTTGTCAAATAGTTTACAAGGGGAGGGCATGTAGTACAACAGTCCTATTATGCTTCTCTTGTTATGATTGGTTGATAACAATCTGATAGGAAGAGAGAGACATGAACGAACAATTAACACAATTCGATTTTCCTGGGGAAGTGGAAAAATCTGGCATTAATCCCGCTTTGATTTCGATGCAGATTCAAGCGTTGCAGGAATCATTACGCCGTTTGCTTGACGAGGATGACATGGTGTTTGAGCAAATTTCTACCAGCGGACAGCATGACGGGCAAACGAGACCTGAATGTTGAGTTGTTAGTATTCTATGTTGCAGTAATCAAAATCAGACACTTTGGTCTGATTTTTTAGTTTAAAGAACAGGGTGGGTAATCGGAACGGTTTTTGGGCCAGGGTTCACTATACCAGGCTAGATACTCGTCAACGTGTTGCTCCCAATAGGCCTCTTCGTGCATGCCTTCGTTTAGAACCCAGGTATGGGGAATGCCTGCTGCTTCCATATTGGCGTGGAGTTGCAAGGTGTTTTCTCGCACCCAATCTTCTGAGCCAATGTCCAGATAAATGCGTAAGCTGCCCAAATCATTGGTGAGCGCAGTGAACTGCGGATCGACGTCTGGTTTGGCAAATTCATCCAGCAGAGCCGCGCTGTGACCACCTACGCTGCTGAATGCTTCAGGATGACGGAAGGCAATTTCCAGTGACCAGTACCCACCTCGCGACAGTCCGCCCAAGGCTCGGTGCGCGGGTTCTGAGCCAGCGCAGTAGTTGGCTTCGATGTAGCTGGTTAAGTCTTCCAGGATGACGGTTTCATAAGAGTTGGGGCCGCCGGAGGTGTAGAGCGCTCTTTCGCCGCTATAGGGCATGACGATGATCATGGGGGGCAGTTCACCGCTTTGGATGCCTGCTTCGGCAGCTTCGTCCAGGCCAAGTTGATCCCAAATCGCGTCGGTGTAGGTGTTGCCAGCGAGCATGTAGAGGGTGGGGTAAATGTTGCCATTTTCGGCATAACATGGTGGTAAATAGATACGATACGAGGATTCGCCAGCAATATCACTCGGGAAAAATCCATGTTCGATGCGGCCGGGTTGGCTGCAAGCTGTGGGTGTGGCAGACGGGAGAGTGGTGGGTATGGTGGTGGCGACGGCAGTAGGGGTGGGGGATGGTTGTGGGGTGATGGTAGCTGGTATGGAAGGTGTGATGACTGGTGTGGGTGGCGGCGCTATAAATGTGGGGGGAACGGCCGTTGCTGCCAAAGTTGATGTGGGAGGAACGGCCGTTGCGACAGGCTGGGAAGCACAACCCAGCAGCAGCCAGATGAACAGACTTCCCGCCAGCCAATGTTTCCAGTTACCAGGGCAGCTCACTAGGTTCTTCCGCCAGTAAGCGTTTGTAATTACCTTGCCACAGATCAGCCGTCCGTGTCATTGTTTTGAGTTGAATATCTGCAAATCTGGGGAACAATTCGGCTAGTAACTCGGGTAACAAATCCCAGGCATCATGGCGCACAACATCTTCAATATTAACGGCCGTTTCCTTTGTCCACTCCCAATCTCGCAAAAAACGTTCCGCTTTCATCCAGTAATCACGTTTTTCCCAGGCCGCCGCCGACTTTTCTACACCCTCAGTAATTTCACGCAGTAAATAAACGAGCGTAGCCGCCATGTCTTTTGCTTCCACGTCAATGTCAGATTTTTGACTTAGGCGGCGCAATATTTCAGCGATACTGCGGCGATTTTGATTCCGAATTTTGGTTGGGTCATTTGCATTAATGATTCGACTCATGATAATTTCTCCAAGACGGCGGGAATGATAGCACGGCCGTTTTCCGATGCCAACTGCTAAAAATCGTTGATGAAGCCTAAACGGGCTGCAAGCAGTCAACTGTCGGCTGAAATTGAATTGGCTAAAATTGAAGATTTTTGTTTTAATTGAGGCAGTAAATCTACTCATAGAAACGGTCAGCAAATTATCAAGCCCATACCTTAATTTAAAAGGGGATAAACCATGCGAATGAAAGATGTACTAGCTATTATTTTAGGCGGTGGACGCGGTACACGTCTTTATCCACTGACCTCCGAGCGTTCCAAACCAGCTGTACCATTGGCTGGCAAATATCGCCTTATTGATATTCCCATGAGTAGCTGTCTTCATGCTGGCATTGAAAAAATAGCGATCCTTACACAATTCAATTCCGTTTCACTCCATCGCCACATCTACAGCACCTACGTCCGAGATACATTCACGCCGGGCTGGGTTCAAATCCTGGCCGCAGAACAGACACCCCGCAGTGCTGACTGGTATCAAGGCACTGCCGATGCCGTGAGAAAACAACTCATTGAAATCAAACAAGCTGGTTCAAAATACGTCTTGATTTTGGCAGGTGACCATCTTTACCGCATGGACTACAAAAAATTCGTGCAATTTCATGTGGACAGCGAGGCAGATGTTTCTATTGCCGTACAGCCAGTAGGGCGTGAGGGCGCGTCTGCTTTAGGTATCCTTAAACTGGCGTCTGATGGGCGCATTGAACAATTCACGGAAAAACCACAAACCGATGAACTATTGGCTGCATTTGTAAGCCGGGATGATTCTGATAAACCCTATATGGCTTCAATGGGTATCTATGTATTTGAAACGGATGCCTTAATTGAATTACTGGGCACGGAAGGCGATGATTTCGGCCGTGATATTATCCCCAGTGCCATTGAAAACAAGCGGGTTATGGGGCATGTGTTTGATGGTTACTGGGAAGACATCGGTACAATCAAGCGTTTCTTTGAAGTCAATTTAGAGATGGCTATGCCCGATGCGCCGTTTGATTTTTATGAAGCAGAACGGCCTATTTACACCCATGCCCGATTCTTGCCCCCTTCAGAGATACATGGCGCACATTTACATAACGTTTTGCTGCCTGAGGGTTGCCGCGTCAATGATGCCTCCGTGAGCAACTCCGTTGTGGGGTTACGCAGCATCATCGGGGCAGAGGCTGTTATTCAGTCTACCGTGATGATGGGGGCTGATTATTATGAGACGGAAAAGGAATTGGCTGAAAATCGGCAGTTAGACCGCCCGGATATTGGCATAGGCGCGGGCTCTGTTATCCATCGTGCTATCATCGACAAAAATGCACGAATTGGCCGCAATGTTCATATTCGCAATATTGCCAACCGGCCAGACATGGAAACCAATGACTGGGTGGCTCGTGATGGGATTGTGATTGTACCGAAAGGTGGCGTGATTCCGGATGGCACGGTAATTTAGTTACTTTATTTGCGTGTCGCGGCGGCTGAGCCTGTCGAAGCCAAAGCGGCTTGCATCACCCGCCTGCGACAAGTTCAGGCTACTTACTTTATTTTTGAAATTTTCGCGGCTGCTTTTTCAGGCGTATCATAAGACGAGTCCAGATGACCATAAATCTGGACTCGTTTTTCTTTGGGGTGAATCACGGCGGGATACCAATCTGACCCAGGGATGGGGGGACGTACTGCACCAGAGAGTCCGCTTGCTGTCTGCTTGCAAAACTGCCAGATGACCCACTCATACAACTGTTCAAATGATAGTGATGTTGGCTGAGTCGGGTCTAGTTCAATATTGTGTACTTGATTTGACTGTTGTTTGCTCATGATCCCTCTGCCTGATTAACAAGTAGTTCTTCAACTGCTTTTGTATCAGTTAAGTTTTCGAGTAAAAAGTCTGGCTTATATTTTGCCAATGTGGGGGCGGCATGCCAACCGCTGGCTACGGCAACGGCCGTTGCCTTTCCAGACCTGGCACATAAAATATCAGCCGGCGTGTCGCCAATCACCACCGTATTGTTACCATTGAACGTGTGTCCCGTCAACTTGCTGGCTCGCTTCATGGCGATGCCGGGTAATGCATTTCTGTCCATGTTGTCAGAGCCATAAGCGCCAATGCGAAACTGGGTTGGATCAATGCCACCTGCTTTGAGTTTGAGTGGTGCAGTGCTGACGATATTGCCTGTCACCAATCCTAGCACCACATCTTGCCGCTGGCGTAAACAGTCGAGTAGTTCCGGTATTCCGGGGCAGGGTACGATGTGTTTTTCTGAAAATGTGTCGCGCCCGCGTGCTGTCATCACATCATAAACAGTTGGCAGCTTGGCATCAATACTTTTTTGTGAAATGCCAGCCGCCAGCATGAGGTCTGTGATGATGCGCGGGTCTGTTTTACCGCCAAATTTATAGTCGTCGATGGGGCCGGCGGTGCCAAAAACTTGTTCCAGGGCGTAAGTCAGGGCGGCGCGTCCTGCACTGTTGCTGCGGATTAAGGTACCGTCGATGTCGAAGAGAAGTAGTTTCATGGCTTCAAAAAGCTTCCGGAGGTTCATTAGTCTTTAAAAATTAAATCGGGTAATGAATTTGTCACTCCCGCGAAGGCGGGAGTCCAGTTAGTGGATTCCCGCCTTCGCGGGAATGACGGCGCTACCTGATTATTTTCTTAAACGGCAAAAAAACCTCCGGAAGGTTGGGCTTATGCCTGCTCTAATATTGCCTGGATTTGCGGCCAGGATGGGCCATCTGGCATGAGCCGGGGTGGTACGGCCGGGCCAACGGATATGCCGCGTTCAATCAAAATTTGTTTGATCCAGCCGATGCGTTTTCCAGAGGGTGTGAGTGCCAGAATAGCGCGGATGATGGTTTGTTGGCGTTGGGCTTCGACAAGATCATGGTTGGTGATGGCTTTGACGAGGGCGACGATGGGTTCAGGAACGGCCGTGCTCAGGCCAGAGAGCAGTCCATCCATGCCCAGTGCCAACAGCCCCAGGGCGATGGCTTCGTTTCCGGCCAATGCAAGGAGGTGTGGTGGCGCGGCGTCGAGTAGTTGACGAATGATTTGTGCGTCTGGCCGACTGGATTTGATGCCAACCAGTGATGGGATTTCGTTGGCTAAAATCTTCAATAAATTGGGGCTGATGCCGTTGGTTGCCAGTTGGGGGATGTCGTACAGAATGAGTGGCATGGTTGGGGCGGCGGCGGCGATGGCTTTGTAGTAACGGACAAGGCTGTCTTCATCGTCGAGTTTGTAGAAGTTGGGGGTGATGGCGGCGATGGCGTCAGCCTGGATGGCGGCGGCGTGTTCTGTGAGTTCAACAGCCCAATCGGTGCGGATGCTGCCCACGTGGACGAGGACGGGGACTCTGCCGGAAACGGCCGTTACCACCCCCTCATGCAATTTTTTCCGTTCAGCCAGGGGCAGAACGATGCCTTCCCCTGTTGAACCGCCAGCAAACAACCCCCGTACGCCTCGTTCAATTAAGAAATCGGTTAGGTGAGGAATAACGGCCGTTTTCACTTCATACGTATCTTCATGCAAAGGGGTAGCCATAGCCGATGTCACGCCGCCAGCTAGAGCTTGTTTGAGTATTGCGATCTTTTCTTTCATATTAGACCAGTTCCCTTTCGTAAACAGTTAGGGCTTCTTCAAAAATTTGCAGACCATCATCTACCAAATGACGTGGAATATTCAGAGCCGGTGTCATGCGGATGCCATTTCGGCCACAGGGGATGAGCAGCAATCCTTTTTCAAACGCATACTGAATGACATTGTTCCTCAAGTCTACAGCCCGTTCCTTTGTGTCCCGATCTTTGACAAATTCCATGCCAATCATCAGACCGCGACCGCGCACATCGCCGAGGCTGGGATGATGTGATTGCATTTCGCTGAGGGTGGATAAGATATACTCGCCCATCTCGTCTGCTTTTGCCAGCAGCCCTTCTTGTTCGATCACGTTTAAGGTAGCGATGGCTGAAGCGGCAGCAACAGGATTGCCGCCGTAGGTGCTGCCGTGGGAACCTGGCCCCCAAATCATATGCTCATTACGGGCGATGATGCCACCAACGGGCATACCACTGCCCACCCCTTTGGCAAAACAAACGATGTCAGGTTCTACTTCTTCATGTTCAACAGCCCACCATTTTCCAGTTCGACCCACGCCGCTTTGAATTTCATCGACGATAAGCATGATGCCATGCTGGTCACACAGGTCGCGCAATTGGGTGAAGAATGCTGGTGGCGGCACAATGTAGCCCCCTTCGCCTTGAATTGGTTCGATCAAAATGCCAGCAATATCAGTTGGATCGATGACATTGCCGAAGATTTGATCTTTCAGATAGCGAATGACTGTATCGCTTTGCAATTCACCGTTTAATGGGGCGAGTAAGGGGCGATAGGGGTTTGGATAGGGGATGTGTTGGACGTGAACCCCTGATTTGTATTTGGCACGCTGCACCGCTTTGCTGGCAGTAAAAGAAAGGGAACCTAATGTACGGCCGTGGAAAGCACCCAGAAAGCCAATAAATTTGGAACGACCAGTTTTGTACATCGCCAATTTAATGGCAGATTCAACTGCTTCAGTGCCGGAGTTTGCCAAATATACTTTTGTGTCTGACATGGGGGCGATGGCTTGCAGTTTTTCAGCCAGTTCTACGGCTTGTGGATAGAAGAAGTCGCTGAGGCAGATGTGCCAGAATTTATCGATTTGTTCACTTACAGCTTCAACAACGGCCGGATGACGATGCCCGACGTTGAGGACGGCAACACCTGCCATAAAGTCGATGTACCGTTTGCCGTCTACATCCCAAAGTTCTGAACCTTGGGCATGATCCACAACTAAGGCATATTCTCGTGTATATGAGGGTGATAAGCTTGCATTATCACGCTCGATGATGGCTCGTCCCAGTGGGCCTGAGCCATCTAATTTGAATTTCATTGTATGTCTCCTGTATATTTTTGATAGGGTTATATTATTTTGAATAAACAGGTATGAATTGCTCTGCTTATTCCGGTTCTATTGAGAAATGTAGGGGGAATCCTTCTAGCCCTGCGGCAAAATGAGCTTTCCCCACCCGGTTTTGCGCTTCGGTTTTGGGATAGGTAGCTACGTAAGCGATGCCGTTGGTATGGGCGACGAAGGTAACGTGTTCGGCGGCCATAGGCAGCAGTTCAAAAATTTTTTGCAGGATGACAATGACAAATTCGTAAGGTGTGACATCATCGTTATGAATAAAAACTTTGTAGTTTGGCTCCAGCGCTTCTTCTTGCTCTGTCTCTTCGTAGATTTCTGGTGCTATGTCTAACCCTGTTCCCATAGAGTGGATTATATGAAGCGGAGGGCGAATGGGCAATAAGTGGAAACGGCCGTTTTCATAACCAATTTAGTTGCTTTAGAGTAATTCAGTCCGTAAGCTGTTTCAGGGAAGCTACAGAATGTAAAAATCCCTGTTGGAGCTGTTGGATGGGTTCAATTCCCGATGTAAAAACTGAAAATCCTAAAGCATCAGTAGTAATCTGTACCAGGAATCGAGGTAAGTCAATTGTTGATGCCGTTGAAACTGTATTAGCAAACAAGTTTCTCAGTTTTGAGCTGCTCGTCATTGATCAAAGTACAGATCGCGAAACTGAGAATGCAATTACCCGCTACAAAGCAGACCCCCGTTTTCGTTACATTTTTACGAATACAAAAGGAACCGGTATCTCTCGTTGTCTTGGTCTGGTTGAGGCTAATGGGCAGTACATTCTCTATACAGATGATGATTGTACAGTTCCTCAAGATTGGATTGAAAAGATAACGAATATTTTTGAAGCCAACGCTAAAACAGGCATTGTTTTTTCTAATGTTATTCCGGGTGAACATGATTCGGAAAAGGGAGTCATACCAAACCACAGCTATGAAGAAGATCGCACCATCAATTCCTTGCTGAAATATTATAAGAGTATTGGGATGGGCGCTGGCATGTCTGTCCGGCGTGATTTTGCATTAGCAATAGGCGGTTTTGATCAAAAATTAGGCCCAGGTTCAACTTTCTCCTCTGGCGAAGACCATGACATGGCGCTCCGTGCTTTGTTAAAAGGTTGGAATGTTCATGAAACAAATCAAACATCTGTGATTCATTATGGATTTCGTACTTATGATCAGTTTAGAGACTTAACTGTGCGTGATTGGGTGAGTATGGGAGCCATTTATGCAAAAGCCTTCAAATCAAGGCAATTCTCTGTGTTGCCCATCTTTTTGTATAATTTATTGTTACGGAATTTTTTGAAGCCATTAATGATGGTGCTTATGTTTCGAAAACCACAGGGATTTCGGCGAAATATCGCTTTTATTCAAGGCTTTTTCGCTGGACTCAAAGTTCCCGTAGATAGCAACCAGATACTTTACCGATAACTTGATGACTATTATTGAAGAGGACTGATGATACAAGATGCACCTAAGGTTAGCATAGGGCTGCCTGTTTTTAACGGGGAAAATTATTTAGCAGAAGCGATAGAATCGATCTTAGGACAAACCTATCAAAATTTTGAATGTATTATTACTGATAATGCCTCCACAGATAAAACAGAGGAAATTTGTAGAGCCTATGCAGAAGCCGATGAACGGATACGTTACTTTAGAAATGAACACAATTTAGGAGCTGCGCCCAACTTTAATAAATCTTTTGATTTATCTTCCGGAAAATATTTTAAGTGGGCTGCGCATGATGACACGATGGCACCTACTTTTGTGGAAAAATGTGTTGAGGTGCTAGAAACCCAGTCTGATGTGGTTTTGTGTTATCCGGGAACGAGTGTGATTAACAGTGAAGGTATTGTCACAAAAGAGTATGCTTTTTCTGGGCGTACCAATTCTGCTGATTTGCCGCAACGGTTTGCGGCGCTCTTGCTTTCCAGTGATATGTGTTATGAAATTTTCGGATTGATTCGTACTGATGTGTTGGCGAAAACATCACTAATGGGTAATTTTGGACATGGTGACGGGGTTTTACTTGCCAGATTATGCTTAAACGGCCGTTTTCATGAAATTCCAGAACACCTGCTATTTGTGCGATCCCATGATGACCAATCGATGGCGATTTATAAAGGCACAGACAAACATGGTCGCCCTGATTATTATTCATATACAGACTGGTTTGATTCAAGCAAAAAAGGAAAACTTGTATTACCAAATTGGAAGATGTTATATGAATTTGCCAAAACCCCTTGGCAAGTCTCCTTAAACCTAACAGACCGGGCCTATTGTCATTTTCATTTGGCACGTTGGGGGAAAAGACATTGGCGCTATTTGGTAGGTGATATCAATTATGCGGCAAGATATTTCTTAAACCACAGAAATTGAATGGCATCTTATAAAAAATAAGAATACAAAACTTGGCTTGACGCAGGTACAGGGGTGCGCTAGAATCCTATGTCTTTGTGGATAAATTGTCTCCCGCTGGCAGACCTGCATGGTAGTATCAACTCGAGGTCATGTCTGCGGGAGTAAAATTGTCAGGTGAAATAAGTGTTTGAAACCTTAGGTGGTCGGCTGCAAACTGTATTTGATGGCTTGCAGCGACGCGGAAAGTTAACCGAAGAGGATGTAGACAAAGCAATGCGTGAAGTGCGTCTTGCTCTGTTGGAAGCGGATGTTAACTTCAAGGTTGTCAAAGGCTTTGTGGCACGAGTTCGGGAACGAGCGGTGGGTCATGAAGTGATGCGCAGCCTGACCCCTGGACAGCAGGTCGTTAAAATCGTCAATGAAGAACTGGTTGCCACGTTAGGCGAACCGGGACGGCTCAATTTGGGTATGCAATCGCCCTCGGTGATTATGCTGGTGGGGTTGCAAGGTGCTGGTAAGACGACGAT
>JACSSI010000567.1 GCA_014879345.1 Anaerolineae bacterium
ACCGATTGGGTCAACCCGCTTATCGACACCGCCAACCGCCGCTTTTTCTTCTTTAGCTCCGCCTGTCGGCCATTTGGCATGGTCAATCTTAGCCCCGATACCATTCAAAATGGGGCGTGGGGAAGTGGTTATCGTTACAACGAGCCGCATATTTTATGGTTCAGTCATGTTCATGCGTGGCAGTTGGCGGGCATTCCTGTATTACCTACCAGTGGCGCGTTTCAGGGGCATCTCGGCTCAGACAGCTACCGCTCCCGCTTTTCCCACGACGACGAAATTGTACAGCCCGGCTACCATGCCCTCACCTTGGCCGATTACGCCATTCGTGCCGAACTGACAGCCACGGATCGTGTCGGTTTCCATCGCTACACGTTTACGCAAGCGGGTGAGGCGAATATTTTGTTCGACCTTAGCACCGAAGTTGGCTCGACAGAAATGTCTGATTTTTTTGTGGAAAAGGTGAGCCAGACGGAGTTAGTTGGCTATGTGGAAAATGCGCCCACGCGCCGCCGTCCAAAGGCCACGCGCATTTATTTTGTGGTACAGGTAGAACGGCCGTTTATCTCTCTCAACGCCTGGCAAGATGGTGATCTGCTGCCCAACATCAGCCAGCACGGCAAAAACGGCGGCATCACCCTCACCTATCAACCCCAAGCTGGCGAAACTGTGCAAATGAAGGTCGCCATTTCCTACTGCAACATCGAGCAGGCTCGTCTGAACCTGACCAGCGAACTGCCCCATTGGGATTTTGACCGGGTGCGCCAAGAAGCAACGGCCGTTTGGAACGATTGGTTAGGTCGCATTGCCGTCGAAGGCGGCACGGATGCTCAAAAGATAAAATTTTACACCGACCTCTACCATGCGCTGTTGGGGCGACGGCGGGTGAGTGATGTAAACGGCCGTTATAGCGACATGACCGGGCCACAACAGGTGATTCGGCAAATACCATTGGATGAAAACGGGCGTCTTGCCTATGAACACCACAACAGCGATGCCTTCTGGGGAGCGCAATGGAATCTCAATCTGCTGTGGAGCATGGCCTATCCCGACATCGTGCATAATTTCTGCAACACCTTTGTCGATATGTATAAAAATGGCGGCCTCATTCCACGCGGCCCCTCTGGTGGCAACTACACCTTCGTCATGACCTCGCCCAGTTCCACCCATCTATTCGTTTCCGCCTACCAAAAAGGGATTCGCAGTTTTGATGTGGATGCGGCCTATGCGGGCTTAATAAAAAACCATCAGCCGGGCGGCCTCATCAGCAAAGCGGGCTACGAACACGAAACAAACATCGGCGGTGGTGCGGAATTTTATATCGAGCGCGGCTATGTGCCGCTGGGCATTGAAGCCGAAGCGTTCCATCTTCAAGGGGCAGGGCAAACATTAGAATATGCCTTTTGTGATTGGGCATTGTCCGAAATGGCCGCCGCGCTGGGCGATGAAGACACGGCCGCGCTGTTCCGCCATCGCGCCGCCAATTACAAAAATCTCTACAACACCGACACCCACTTTATGCAGCCGCGACTATTGGATGGCAGTTGGAAAGAGCCATTTGACCCCATGTCGCCCGATGGCTGGGTTGAAGGCAACGGTTGGCAATATTTGTGGCACGTTCCCCACGATGTGGCGGGTCTGATCGCACTCATGGGCGGGCGCGAACCGTTTATCAAACGGCTGGATGATTTGCTCACCAAAGCAGAGGCGAAGGACTTTATTGCGCCACATGCTGCACATCATCTCAACTATACCGATTACGGCAATCAACCGTCGCTGTTTATTGCGCATCTATTTACCTACGCAGGTGCGCCCTGGCTGACGCAGCGCTGGGTGCGGCGCATTATGGCGGCGTGCAAAAGCGACATCACCCCCTATGGCGGTTACGGCGGCGACGAGGATCAAGGAGAAATGGGCGCATTAAATGTGCTGATGGCGATGGGGTTGTTTAACGTCAGTGGTGGCAGTAATCGGGAACCATTTTATGAAATCAGCAGTCCCATTTTTGACAAGATAACGATTCAGCTTGACCCAACTGACCGCAGTAAAACGTTTACGATTCAGGTTGAAAACAATCAGCTTGAAAATGTGTATATTCAATCGGCCAAGCTCAATAAACGGCCGTTAACCAAAGCGTGGTTCCCCCATCAGCAATTAGCGGCGGGAGGCACATTACACATCACACTGGACAAACAGCCCAACAAAGAGTGGGGCAGTCAGCCAGAAGAGGCGCCACCCTCTATGAGTAAGCGGGATGCGTAAGTGCGACAGGAGAAAGTGAGCGCCATAGACACGATAAGCCATTCCGCACGATTTAATGTTAAGTATGTATCTGTCATGCAATGGAGGCAAAAATGAGCCAAATGCTTGACCCTGCACAGCAGATTGACGAAAAAGAACAACAGTTGCTAGATGCTTGCCTCAGCAAACTGCAAGCCAAGGCATCTACTTGGGCAACGTTGCCGCTTTCTGGAAAAATCGAATTGTTACAACGTGCTTCTCAAAACTTATCAGACCATGCCCAGGAGTGGGTTGCCTGCGTGAATGCCCAACGGCAGATTGAACAACATTCTATTTGGGCCGCCGAAGAGTGGTATGAAATATATACGCTCGCCCATGCCCTTCAAGGGTATCAGTTGACATTGACACGCCTTGACCGAGGCGAGCAATGGCTGCCAAAGCATATTGACACCCAACCAAACGGTCAGATTGTCGCCCACCTGTTTCCGACCAATACCTTCGACCGGTTACTATTTAATGGCATATCGACTGAAGTATGGATGCAGCCAGGCATAACCAAGAACAATTTAAAAGAACATATCGGCACTGCTTACACATCCCCAACTAAAGGGGCGGTCTCTTTGGTTTTGGGGGCAGGCAATGTCAACAGTATTTCTCCCTTGGATGTGCTAGATAAATTATTTGTTCATGGCGAAGTTGTCATCCTCAAACTGAATCCGGTCAATGCGTATTTACACCCGCTATATGAAAAAGTATTAGCGCCATTCATTGATGCGGGCTTCCTGAGCATTGTGGAAGGCGGCGTCCCTGTAGGCAGCTATCTGGTTCATCATCCACAAGTTGATTCGGTTCATATAACTGGCGGTATTCAATCTTACAACACGATTCTTTATGGGCCTGGAGAAGAGGGTCTCAGACGCAAACAACTAGGCGAGCCGCTGCTAAAAAAGCCAATCACCTCTGAGCTTGGCGGCGCTTCTCCTGTCATTGTCGTCCCAGGTCAGTGGACAGAAGCGGATATACAGTTTCAAGCAGAGAATATCGCCACCATGAAACTGTATAACGGCGGCTTTAACTGTGTGTCCGCCCAGGTTTTGGTGTTGCCAGAGGAGTGGGCGCAAAGAGAACAACTTGTTGAGGCGATTCAGCACCTGTTCCAGCAAGTGTCTCCGATGCACGCTTACTACCCCGGCGCTTTGCAAAGGCAGCTAGCGGTCCAAAACGCTTGTCCCGATGCGCAACTGTTTGCTGGCGATGTCCCGCGAACGCTCGTCCCCACCGTCTCAACCGACGAGGCGCGTACAAGCTGCTTCCAAAACGAAATCTTTGCCCCTGTCTTGACCATCACGACGCTGCCTGGCAAAACGGCCGTTTCCTATTTAAAGAACGCCATCAAATTTTGTAATGAGTCCCTGGTGGGAAACCTGGGCGCGAATGTAATTGTGTCGCCAGAGGTGCAATCAAGCTATAAGGAAGAGGTGGAAACGGCCGTTTCCGATTTGAGATACGGCGCCATTGGCGTCAATGTGTGGGGTGGCCTTATTTATCGTCTCACCCAAAACCCGTGGGGCGCTTTTCAAGATCCAGAAGCAACCGACATAGGCAGTGGCAAAGGCATGGTACATAACACCTTGCTGTTTGATAAACCGCAAAAATCGGTGATACGGGGTCAGTTTCGACCCTTTCCCCGTAGTTGGCGGCATGGAAACCCTGTAATCATGCCGAAACCACCCTGGTTTATTACGCATCGGCAGCGAATGAAGACAGC
>JACSSI010000568.1 GCA_014879345.1 Anaerolineae bacterium
AGATAGATAGGCACGAACATTGCCAAACTAATAATGATTGCTATTAAGTTGTTGGTAAAGCGCGTTGTTTTTTTTGTTTTCATAATCTGACCATTCTTTTTGAACTATTTACAAATTCTGTTTGAATCTTATTTGTCCTTATGCATGAGCCGGATTACAAAGAACCCGAGAAAGGTCATGATGACAAATAACATTGTAGAGAGCGCGGTGCTAATACCATAGCGCCCTTTTGAAAACTCTTTGAACACGACTGTGTAAACTGTTTCAGTGGCGTAACCTGGGCCGCCATTTGTCAGCACATAAACAATATCGAAAACCTTTAAGCCATATAACAGGTTTAATACAATGACTACTGTGAGCGCAGGCATGAGCAAGGGAATTGTAATTGCTCTTAACTCATCCCAGGCTCTGGCGCCGTCGATTTTTGCAGCTTCATAATATTCTCTGGGAATCGCCTGGAGTCCGGCGATAAGGATTACCATGATGTAGCCAATACCTTTCCAGGTATCAACTAAAATAACGGAATAGAGTGCGATTTTCGGGTCTGTTAACCACTTTTGGGCGAAAGGGGTTAAGCCAATAGCAATAAAAAACTCGTTGAGTACGCCAGTTGTGGGGTGCAATATAGATTTAAAAACAATGCCCACCACAATCATGGGCAATATTGCTGGCAAATAAATAATCAAGCGATGCACATTGGTCAATCTTCTGATGCCATTGGTCAACAGTAATGCTAATAACAAAGCGATGACTGTTTTTAAGACAATGGTGACAAGGGTGAAGATCAACGTGTTTTTGATACTTTGCAAATAGTTGATATTGGAAAAAAGGATTGTTTTGAAATTATCGAACCCTACAAAATTCAGGTCTGATGTATATCGGTTCCAGTCGGTAAATGAATAGTAAAATCCGATGAAACTTGGTGTTACAAAGAATACCAGGTACAAGAGGATTGCACCTAATGAAAAATAGAGTGGGTATTGTTTGTTTTTCATGGCGATTTTTCTTAGGTATTCCTTTCCCCAGAAATGAGGGCGGGTCTAGTAGCTGGCGTTTTACCATTTCACCAAACCCGCCCCATTTATTAAGTGTCTGTTATTGAAGCAGAGAAGCTTTTGGCGGAAGTACCTCAAGGCAAGTTATTTTTGCCAGGCGGGGTCTCCAGCAGCAGTAGCCATATCTGCTCTGCGTTGATCGATGAATGACAGGACATCTTCTGGAGAGGCAGCGCCAGTGAACATGGCTGTCAAATCTTGACCTATATCCATCCATTGTGGGTTGACGTAGGTAACGGCCGTTTGGTAAACAGTGCCTTGTTCCGTATAAGTATCAACAAAAGCCTGTTGCTCTGCCGAAAGCTCCGCATTGACACCCTCAAAATTAAGCAACGCAAACTGCGGTTCATTATCCAGCATGTATTGCAAATTCTCTGGCCGCGTCAAAAATTCAAAGTAAGCCTTAGCTGCATCCGGGTGTGTTGTGCCAGAATAGATAAACTTGCTGGGACCGGCCGGGTTCACATTCCACATTTGGTTGTCAGCCAAGGGCATGACAAAGAAGCCAAAACTATCTGCGGAAACTTCAGGATAAGCTGTCTCAATCTGGTCTGGCAAACCAAAACGATTCAAGGTCATGGCATAGTCACCACTGGCCATGGCTGCTTCCGTATTGGCGAATTCATTGGCTAACGCATCTTCCCCAAAGAAGCCGTTGTCATACATTTCTTGAAGCTGAGTCAATGCCAGCAGCATCGTGGGGTCTTCAGTAAATGTGGTTTCGTTGCTGTTTAGTATTTCTGCCAAACCTGGATTGGCGGATTCATAAACTGGGCCAAGTTCTGGGAACCACAGCACATGATGCCAGCCATCTGCAACCGGTTCATAGATAGGGGTAATACCTGCATCCAGAAGCGTTTGAGAAGCGGCTGCAAATTCTTCATAGGTTGTCGGAATGGCAAGGCCGTGTTCAGCAAATATGTCTTTGTTGTAGACAATGACCCATGAGCCACCAATCGTGTCCCAAATTGTCAAGCCATAGGTAACGCCGTCCAGGCTGAGTTGTTCAGTAGACAACGGGTTCATCCGCTGTACCCATTCTTCATCGGTCAAGGGTAAGGCGTTTTCTTCGACATTTAATTGCAATTTGATGTCAGATTTTCCGCTTTGACCGCCAAAAATATCAACGCCTTCACCGGCATCTAATTTGGTTAATAAGACGTTGAAATATTGATCGGAAGGAATAATCTGGTAATCAACATGAATGCCGGTTTCTGCTTCAAACTGTGCAGCCAGATCCATTTCGGCGTCTTTAATCCAATCCTGGCTGGCAAGGTAAGTAATGGTTACAGGTTCACCACTTGCCGCTTCTTCAGCAGGGACTTCTACAATGCGGGTAACTTCTACTTCTTCAACGACTGTTTCACCTTCAACGACACGTGTCACTTCTACTTCTTCTGCAACAACGCGGGTGACTTCTACAATCTCAGGCTCTGCCTGTGAGGAACATGCGACAAATATCATTGTTAACGCGAGAAGGGCAATCAACAGTAAACGTGGGTTTTTCATTTTTCTCTCCATTTTATTTTTGTTCCACTCAATTTTGTTTTCGGCTATAATAAAAAAATGCGCGAACATAACTAGCGTAAGCTAGCATGTATGCGTTCCTTGAGGAGTGCTTCCGATTCACGACCAGTAAACTGTGAAGCACTTCTCTTCTTCTAAAATTCTTGCTTTTAGCGAATTTGGTGGCTGCTTAATTCTTTGAATTTTTGAAGTGTCCCTAACACCTCCTTTCCTCAAAAATCTTGGCTATATTTTGATTTTTACGGGCCCAGTACTTGCTCGAATATATAGTTTGGGTGCTACCAGAGTTTGAAGTACAGTTGTTGTTTTTCCCGACAGCTTGTCGATTAACATTTTGCCAGCATCATAGCCCATTGACCATGATGGGAACTGTAATGATGTGAGTGACGGTGTCGTCAATTCAGCCCCTTGTTCACCGGTAAGACCTATCACTGAAATGTCATCTGGAATATTCAACCCCAGGGTATGAATTGCTTCAAAAATTCCGGCAATGGCGCTATCTGAAACACTAACAATGGCTGAGATTTCGGGATGTGCCTTTAACATGTTAATTGTGGCTTCTTTTACATTCTCCAAGCCAGAATTCACCTCATCATAAAACTCAGGTAAATAATATTTAGCACATACTTGTTTATACCCTTCATCTGCCCTGATAGCAGGGCCATAACGTTTGCGTTGAGGGTCTGGTTTGATCGAGATAAAGCCAATATTTTCATGACTTAATGACAATAAATGTTCAAAAGCAATGATTACCGAGTTGAAAAAATCGAAATCGATGAAATCTACGCCTTCATTATTTGACCCATGCCCGATTGTCACAAAGGGCAGTTGATGTTGACGCAATAATTCTACGCGCCAATCATCAAGCCGAATCTCCATCAGGATCATGCCGTCGCATTGATTGGTTCGGTACAAGTCTAAAAGAGTGGATTCTTTGAGTGACTGGGTTATAAGATGCAGGGAGTAATCGTTTTCCTCGCAAGCTGATGATGCCCCTGTAACAAAGTCAAAAGAAACGGGGCTGAGAACGGCCGTTTTTTGCGGATAGTGTAGGGAAATGACACGACTTTTGCCTGTTGTCAGTTGCTGCCATTGTGTGCTGCGGGCATACCCTAGTTGGTCAATTGTTGCCAGCACATGCTGGCGTGTCTCTTCAGATACATCTGGCTTATCGTTTAATATTCGAGACACTGTTGCCACTGATACCCCAGCAGCTTTGGCAACATCCCTGATTGTTGGCTTCTTCTTCATTATGCCTCTCAAGTGGCTGTAACTAGTGCCGTAACTATTACCGTAACTAGTTACAGATTATCAACAACTGACTTTTTTGTCAAGAAGGAAAATGCAAACGGGTGCGGTTTAAAGTTGTGTATGAGACTACAAAAGTCTCCTCAAATTTAATGCCAATTCGTATTG
>JACSSI010000569.1 GCA_014879345.1 Anaerolineae bacterium
TCTTCTCTTTTGTTTGCCAATGCTTCATCCCGATTGGTATATGACACAAGCGGCACATGACCAGCCCGTTTATTGATTTGTACAATTTGAGGATCTTCCCAAAAACGCTGCTTCATTGAATTTTCCTTTATGAGTTGCCGGTTGCGGGTTGCGGGTTTGCTAAATTATCAATACCTCGCCACCTGCCACATGCCACTCTGCAACCTTGCCACCTTGTTTTACCCCTTCACCCCACTCGCCGTCGCACTTTCCACAAAGAAACGCTGACCAAAAATAAAGATAAGCATCGGCGGCAAAATGGCAATCGCCGCCCCTGCCAGAATCAGATTTGGACTATCAGACGCCCGGCCGCGCAGTACATTTAATGAGAGCGTCAGCACATGATTGGCTTCATTGCCCGTGTTGATAATAACCAACGGCCAGAAAAAGCTGTTCCAGGCATATAAAAAGGTAAAAGTCGTTAACGTTGCCAAAGCGGGCGTGCTGGCGGGAATGAATATGCGCCACAAAATTTGCAGCCGGTTTGCGCCATCGATCACCGCCGCTTCCTCAATTTCCTTGGGGATTGTAATGAAAAACTGCCGCATTAAAAAGGTGCCGTACGCGCTAAAAATCCAGGGTACAATCAGCGCCACCATATTGTTTACCCAGCCGATATAAACCATCAACTGATACATCGGTGTCACCAGCACCACAAATGGGATCATCATCGTGCCTAAATAAAGCACAAACAAATTATCCCGTCCCGGAAAACGAAGCCGGGCAAAAGCATACCCGCCCAGTACCGATGTTGTCAATGTGCCAAAAACCACCAGTAGCGTCACCAGAATCGTGTTTGTCAAACTCCGATCTAGCCCTTGCATCTCCACCACATCAGAGTAGTTTTCCGGCCGTAGCGTTAATTTTTCGACCGGTTGGCTTAGGCGCACATTTGCCAGCACTTCATCTTCGAGATTGTCTGGATTGACAAATCGCCCTAAGGCGGTGCGCCCTACTTCGACCACTTCAATTTCTTGTCCGTCTGCTTCAATCAAAAAGATTGGCTTCTCTTCACCATCAAAGGTCACTTTTTCCTGGTTAACAAACCCGCCTTTGGGGCTTGCCTCAGTTTGCTGACGTTCAAATGTTTCTTCTGGATTGGCGAGATTGGCGTAAATATTGATGCGAATACTGCTTTCAACCAGCGCGTATTCTTTCTGTTCCCCATTGGCATCTTCAAGATAATAGAGCGGCAGTTCTTCGCCTCCCGTTTCCGTTGTCAGCCCTTTCCGGGGCAAAAGCCGGGGCGGATAATTAAAAGTGTCTTTCGGTTCTTTGAAAGAGGTGGTGAGCATAAAAATAAACGGGAAAAGCATAATCAATGCAAAGATAATTAAAATGGCATAGACGAAAATGTTTTTAATGGCTTCTTTTGTTTTGTATGATTTCATAGCAAATCTCCATATGTAAGCTGTCAGAGCCTACATATCGTAACCGCCGCCGTCGCCCATGCGCTGGCGCTGAACCTGGAACAACGTTGCCGCAAAAATAAGGGCAAATAAAATCCAGGCGATGGAAGAAGCGTACCCTTGTTCAAACCGTTGGAACCCTTTTTGATAAAGGTAAAGCACCAACGTCAGCGTGGAATTTGCTGGGCCAGCCGGATTTATACCCATCACAATAAAAACTTGCTCAAAAATCTGCATCGACTGGATGGTCGTCGTCACCAGTACGAAGAAAGTGGTGGGCGCCAGCAAGGGAATGGTGATACGGGTGAACTGGCGCAAGCTGTCTGCGCCATCGACGGTAGCCGCTTCATACAATGATCTGGGAATGCTTTGCAACCCGGCCAGGAACAGCACGGTGTTAAACCCAATCCACTGCCATGAAGCCATAATGACGACGGCAATGAGGGCGGTGCTGCTCTCAGACAGCCAGCGAACCTGGGGATCGGTTGTGCCTAAAAAGGTGGTTGCCAGGGTGATGAAGTAATTGATGTAGCCAATGGTGGCGTTAAACAACCACTGCCATACCAGGGCAATGCCAACCACGGCCGCCACACTGGGTAAGAAATAAACAGCACGGAAAAACTTCATGCCGGGGATTTTACTGTTGAGCAGATTTGCCAGAAGCAAAGCGGGAATAACGCTGAACGGGACTGCCAGGAGAACAAATTTGAGGGTGTTGCCCAGAGCAATCCAAAACAGTTTGTCTTGTGCGCCAATGACGAACGATCTGCCAAAAATGGTGATGCGCGTTAATTCGTCGTAGACGGTGATGTCTAGTGCTTCGTTGGCGCGTTGGGCGGCGTCTGTTAGCGGGGCGACCGTTAGATTGAGGGCGCGGGCGTAGTTTGCCAGGCCGACGTAATCGCCGTTGCCAAAGGCATCCCAGTTGGTGAAGCTGACGAAGAGCGAAAAAAGGAGGGGTCCGGCAATAAAAATAAGAAAGCCGAGCAAATTGGGTGATAAAAATGCCCAGCCGATGAGCATTTCATCGTCTGAGTTTTTGGCGCCTAACAGGGCGGCGGCGGGCTGCCGCCAGATCGCCCAAATGAACAGGCCAAAGGGGATGATAGCCAGGAACATGATGAGGGTCAGAGGGTCTGTCAGCCCTAAAAAGAAGGCGCGAACGGCCGTTCCGATGCCGGCCATGACGAGAAATGCCACAGTACCCAGCAGGGTGATAATACGCCCTGCCAGCTTTCTTGTGGGACTGGGCGTTTCCCCAAGGCTGCTCACCAAAATGCCGATGAATGCCAGGAAGAGAAAGGGCAGTGAGCGACCAAAGTTGTCGGCAAGCCCGTTGATGCCGATAAAACCGCCGGTGCGGTGGATTACACCAAACAGGCAAAAGAGAAAGAGTAGATAGTTGATCGCCAGAGAAATGATGCGTCCGCGATGGTTGAGGCGGAAAAGATCAACGGCGGCCAGGAAACTGAACAGGGTGACAAGCGCCAGGACGACAGTGGCGACTACTTTGATGAGAACGGCCGTTTCCCCTCCGTCAACCAACCATAACCAGATGATCCCGGCCAAAGCGCCAAGCGCCAGGAGTATGTGCCAGACGGCCGCTGCTTTTAGCCACAGATGCACAGGTGTGTTGTGGGCAGGCATATTTTCTGATGAGACAGATGCTGTTGTCATGAGCGCACTCCCGATATAGGGTTTGTTTTGCAGAATGTAGTGGAGGGAACGTAGAGCGTAGTGCGTAAGAGTATACTACGCACTACGCTCTACGTACTATTTATTGGTTAAACGCTTTATTCGCTTCGTCGCAGATGGTAGCGGCAAAGTCATCGACGGTCATGTCGCCATTGAGAACGGCCGTTACAGCCGGGCCCATAATGGCGTCATATTCCGGCCAACTACCAGCCCACAAGGGCCCTTCGGTAGCGGGGTTGTTCGCCAGACCATTCAAAAACGCTTGATTGTTGTCGGGCGGGGTGAAGGTCAGGAAAGCATCCAACGCTTCCTGACTGACACGACTGGGGATATTGGCGCCCAGTTCAGAAACCTGGCCTTGCACTTCGGCGGTGGTCAATTCTTGCACCAACTGCCAGGCGGCTTCCGGATTTTCAGTATTAGCATTCACCACATACGCGCCCCAGAAGAGCCAGTTGCTTGGCCCAGCAGGTCCATCCGGCAGTTCTACCACGTCCCAGTTGAAGTCAGCAGAAGCACGCGCACCAGGGGTCGCCCAACGGCCGTTTTGGAACATGCCAACTTTGCCAGCCAGGAACGGGGGTTCGCTGTCTTCGCCATAAGGCACAGCCACGTCAAACTCGTTGTAAATGCGGGATTCAAATTCCAGACCAGCCAGCGATTCGGCGGTATCTAGTCCACAAGCAGTGCGGTCTTCATTGAAGAAACCGCCACCAGCGGCGTTGAGCCAGTAACCATACGGCCCCCACCACGCATTTTGGCCGTAGCCATAAATGTCGTCGCCTAAAGCGTCAATCGCCATCGCCACTTCCAGGAAAGCGTCCCAATCCCATTCGCCGTTGGCGGCCAGT
>JACSSI010000570.1 GCA_014879345.1 Anaerolineae bacterium
AAAGTCTCCTCAAATTTAATGCCAATTAGTATTGGCAAGACTTTTGTAGTCTGCTTTGTTACACAAAAATAACCGCACCCGATAATAACGGCCGTTTCTGATCCTCTTCCCTTCCGCTATAATCTTATCGTCACGGACAACCTGTAACCGTGATAATAGCAGCCAATTTCACAGAAACTTGTATGGCATAGGGTAATTACAATGCTCCCAACTGAACTCGCACTCTTTTTCCTGTTAGTCGTGCTATACAGCATCATTGCTGTACGGCTGGATCGCATCTCGATAACCATGCCTCTGGTCTTTGTGATCATCAGTGCCATCATTGGCCCCTACATGCTGGGGTGGATACAATTTCCGAACAACACTTCAGGCGCTGAAAGCCTAACCGAGATTACGTTAGCCCTGCTATTATTCGCCGACGCATCCACACTGAATTTCAGCAAAGTGCGAGAGAACGCCAAGCTGCCAGCACGGTTACTGCTCATTGGTTTGCCCCTGACGATTATGCTTGGCGCCTTGATAGCTTTCATTTTGTTCCCCCATAAAGGCATTGGGTTTGCCTTGCTGATAGGCGCCATCCTGGCGCCAACCGATGCCGCGCTGGGGCTGCCCATCTTCAACAATCCACGTGTACCAGTGCGCATTCGCACGGCATTGAATGTGGAAAGTGGATTGAACGATGGCATAGTCTCGCCGCTTGTGGCACTGTTTATCGCCCTTACCATCGCGGAGGAGGGATCCGCACCGCAGGCAGATTGGCTCATGGCAGCACTCATGCAAATTGGGGTAGCCGTAGTGGCTGGCATTGTGATTGGTTTAGTGGGCGGCTTCTTATTTCGAAAAGCTGCGCAAAACCATTGGACATCAAAAACTGCCTTGCAAATTGGCAATTTGGCGTTGGCACTGACCTGTTATTTTGTCTCTCTCATGCTGGGTGGCAATGGCTTTATCGCTGCTTTCATCGGCGGGTTGTTTTTTGGATACGCCACGCGCCGCAAATTGGAAAAGGCGACAGAATTTACTGAGTCGGGGGGGACGCTGCTCTCGCTTTTCGTGTGGGCATTGTTTGGCGCCAATGTGTTGATACCGCTATTCCAGAATTTCAATGCCACGACCTTTTTGTTTGCCATATTGGCTCTGACGGTTATGCGCATGGTTCCAGTGGCAATTGCTTTACGCGGCACACACTTGCGCACAGATACCGTGCTGATGATGGGCTGGCTTGGCCCACGCGGTTTGGCATCGGTGGTGTTTATGCTGCTGGCGTTTGAGTCTTTAGCCGAAGCACATCTTGAAACGAGGCTTTTGGTGTCGATGGCGGGTTGGACGATTTTTTTGAGTGTGGTGCTGCACGCGCTTTCGGCCGTGCCTTTAGCGGCGTGGTATGCGCGTCGTTTGGAAACGGCTAGTCCTGATGCTCCCGAATTAGAAGCGGTTTCTGAAATACTGACCCGCCACAAATCAATGGTACATTCCGGCAAAACATGAGGGTGTACCCTTTCTCTTTGAGCCGTTAGCAGTTGGTAATCATAACGGCCGTTCCTCCCCCGCACCTCGCACCCAACACCCATCCAACAACGGCCGTTCCTCCCCCATCACCTCGCGCCACAAAAACCAGCCAACAACGGCCGTTTCCCCCGTTGTTATTCTGGAAAAAGCGGCCAGAAAATTGGCAGAAATATCATCGATACAATGATCAGAATCACTGTCAAGAGAAAACCGACACGGGCATAGTCCGTAAATTTATAGCCGCCCGGCCCAAACACAAGCACATTCGCCTTGTGACCCACAGGTGAAAGGAAACTGGTGGCAGCCCCAATGACCACAGCCATCGTAAACGTCTTGTAGTTGGCATCGAGCGCAAAGGCAGTGTCCAGAGCAATAGGCACGACTAACACGATAGCGGCCGCATTGGACATAGGTTGTGTGATAAGCGCTGCCAACAGGTAAATCCCGGCCAGCGCGGCGCGGGGGCCGAAAGGCCCAAAAATGCTGAGGATAATATCGGCCAGGAATTGGGCGGTCCCAGTTAGAGCCATTGCCGTACCCAACGGCAGCATTCCCGCTACCAGGAAAACGGTGCGCCAATCTACACTCTCATATGCTTCTTCAATGGTGAGGGCGCCAGACAGAATCATGATCATCGCGGCGATAACCATCGCCAAAGCGATATTCATGCCTGCGAAAATCGTAAGCCCAATAGCCAGCAGCAGCGCGCCCACAGCGATGGGTGCTTTGTTCAGGCGGTACTGCTCGTGTTCCACTGGCACTAACACCAGGAAATCTTGTCCTTCTTGCAGTACATCAATATGGGACTGTGTTCCTTGTAGGAGCAGCATGTCCCCTGCTTGCAGCGGAATATCCCGCAGACGTTGGGTGATGATTTCACCTTGACGAGAAATGGCTAGGACTGTAAAGCCAAAGCGGTCACGAAAATGAGCTTCTTCCATGCTCAAACCAACAAGATGTGAGTTTGGCGCAACGACAACCTCGACCAACTGAACATCACGAGGTTCAAGGTGCTCAATATCCACCAGCTCCTGCTCGACTGAAATTGCCAAGCCCAGGGTGTTACCCGCTGCCAGGATGTTAGCCGCTGAGCTTTCTACGGCCATTAGATCGCCAGATCTTATTATCGTATCTCGGTGTAAAGGTGGTTGATTGCCATTTTCCCGTTGCATGGCCAGCACCGTGAAATCATATTCCTCACCCAAACGCGACTCAAGTAATGTCTTGCCGTTGAGCGGGCTGTTGGTCGTTACCCGAACCTCGGTAACATAGCCGCGCAGATGGTTGAAGTCCTCTTTGCCACGGGCGCCTTCGCGCAGAGGGAGTAGGTGACGACCAATCACTACCATGTAAATGACGCCTGTAGCTAAAACCACTATGCCCATTGGTGTGAATTCAAAGAAACCGAACGAGGGCAATCCTAGTTCCGTGAGGATGCCCGCGGCCAGGATATTAGCTGGCGTACCAATTAGCGTCATCTTGCCGCCAAGCAGCGAGGCAAAAGCCAGGGGTATGAGCATTTTGGAAACGGCCACTTTTGTCTGGCGTGAGATACCGATTACCGCTGGCATCAGCATTGCCACTGCACCGACATTGTTCATGAACGCGGAAATCACACCCACGGTGAGCATAATTGTGGCAATGAGCCGGCTCTCGCCGCTTCCGGCTACTTTGAGAATGGCCCGGCCCATCGTATCTGCCACACCAGTTTTGAACAGGGCGCCAGAGACCATGTAGACCGCCCACACGGTAATAACGGCCGAATTGGAAAAACCTAAGAAAAGCTGATCAGATGGGATCAAACCGAAAATGCCCACGGCGATGAGGACGAGCATCGCGACAACGTCCACCCGCAGTTTCTCTGTAGCAAAAAGAACCAGGGCAGCCAGGAGGATAAGTAAGGTGAGAGCAATATCAACAGTCATTGCTGTTCAGAAATATTATCTCCTCAATTTTTCCGGTGAGCCACATGACATGGCGAGGATAGTGTGGTTTAGGTTGGATTATTGGGAAGCTTCATTGACTGGTATTTTGAGCAGTATTGTACCATAGGTATGGAAGTGATTGGTGATCTTTTTTGGCGATTATTCCAACCTTACCGCATAAAACCAACAATATCGTTAAGCAACGCTTCGCCTAACTGAGAACTCAGAACGGATCACGCGCTTCATTAACAATTGAGCGTTGACAATTAGCTGTTGACAATTGCCCTGATCGTTCCCCCCAATCACCCCACGCCACAGCAACCAGCCGACAACGGCCGTTCCCCCCAACCACCCCGCGCCACACCAACCAGTCCACAACGGCCGTTCCCCCCAACCATCTCGCACCACAAAAACTAACCCACAACGGCCGTTCCCACCAACCACTTCGTGCCACAAAACCACCCGATAACGGCCGTTCTCCCCAATCACCCCACGCCATAAAAACAACTCGACATTTCGCCCAGCTAATACCTGTTTCACAGCGAACA
>JACSSI010000571.1 GCA_014879345.1 Anaerolineae bacterium
GTTGGGCTTTTGGGGCTGGATAAATACAAGCCGGAAAAAGCTTTCGGAGCCTGTCGCGGTGGACACTTCGACAGGCTCAGTGTCCGCTGCGACAGGCTCGGTGGTCGTTTGGGCTGCATGGCCGCTTACCATTACCAGTCTGCGAAAATTTTTGCTGGCGAAGCTGCTGTTTTGGCTACTGGCTGTGCCGTTTATTCTTCTGGTGGGCGGGGCGATGGCATTTGTGCCGCTGGGCTTGCCTGCCTTTAATCTCTATTATGTGGCCTGCCTGGGCGGGTATGGGCTGCTGCTGGGTTTGTGTTACTGGCGCGGCTGGATGCCTGGGGTGACTGGAAGAGTAAAGGTTAAAGCGTGGCGACCGCAGCACACGCTTCAATCTTTACTCTCTGACCTTAACTTCTGGCTGGCGCTTGGTATTGGGGTGTTGGCATTGGGAGTAACGGCCGTTTTCACTAACACCGGTCTCTTTGGCATACCCACCGGGCAGCGCCTGCTCTGGCTGCTCATCTTCATCCCCTTTACGGCCTTAGCCTTTGCCATTGGCTTTCGTGAGATGCAGATGGTGAACCGAGATGCGCCTGGCAAAACGTGGGCTTTGGCGGCAACGGCCGTTATCGGCCTTATCCCCTTCTTTTTGTACACTATTTTCCTGGGACTGCTCGGCTCTATTTCCGGCATGTTGACTGGCTTGCAGGGACTTGTGATTTTGGCGTTTGTGCTGCTCTTGGGTATGCTGGTGCAGTGGGTGGGAGAACGATTGTGGTTAACGGCCGTTTTACAGGCTATTTTGCTCTACTGGCTGGTACTGCCGGTAGGCCCCCTCTTTGTGATGTGATGATCAAGACGATTTTGTTTGATTTAGACGGAACTTTGATAGACCCGAAAGTGGGTATTACCACGTCGATTCGGTATGCCATGCGGAAATTAGAACGGCCGTTATCCCCCCAAACTAATCTCGACTGGTGCATTGGCCCACCCATCCAGCAAAACTTTGCCACCTTGTTGCAGACAGATGATCCCGTCCTCATTGAGCAGGGCATTGCCGCCTACCGCGAATATTTTGCGGAAACAGGGCTGCTCGAAAACGACCTGTATGACGGCGTGCCAGACATGTTGGCAGCCCTGAACGAATTGGGGCTGCGCTGCTACGTGGCGACTTCTAAACCAGCCGTGTATGCCCGGCCAATCGTTGAGCATTTTGGCCTGACGGGTTACTTTAGGCAGGTGTATGGCAGTGAATTAGACGGCACAAATGGCAACAAAGGGGATCTCATCCGGCACGTTTTAGCGGAGGAAAACTTGCAGCCTGCCCACACCCTGATGGTCGGCGACCGCAAGCATGATATGCTGGGCGCACAGGAGAATGGGGTGCTGGCGCTTGGCGTGCTTTATGGCTATGGCAGCCGTGATGAGTTGGAAACGGCCGGGTCTGATTATGTGGTTGATGCACCCGGTGAAATAGGGACGCTATGTCGCCAGTTGGCGTCTATGCGAGGATAACATGACCGATTATATGTCTTTTATTTTTCCCGTAATGATCATGATTGTCGTCATCCTATCGCTGGGTGAAATGGTGATTTCGGGCATGTGGCTGCCTGCTTATTATCGGTATAGTATTCCCCTGTTTCGCAAAGAATATCCCCTGACAATGATGCCAGATTTAGCGGCAAAAATCCCAGAACTTGAACAGAAATTGAAGCGGTCGATGGGCCGACGAGCGATTGTTTTCCGCGCTTTGAATGCCAATGAAATTGCCTTCCGTAACAACTTCGGTTCTCGGAACGCCATGTCTGGTTTAATTCGTTTGCAGCCAGACCAGGGGCGAATGCGCATTTCTGGTAATTTGTATTGGACTTTTTTTCTGCTGCCCTTCATCTTTTTTTTGACGATGTTCACGTTTCCCCTGTCGGCTTTCTTTTTACTGTTTGTGGTGGCGGGATTTATGATAACGTTTGGCATGCAGCGGTATCAATATGGCAAAATTGCGGCGGTGATTGTGGCAACGGCCGTTACCGCCGAGCCTATCGATACCAACACAGCTTATTACGCCAGCAAACCGGAAAAGATTGTTCCTGAAGAATCCTACCCCAGCGAATACAAGGCCAACTATGCGCCCTACAACACCCCCAACAGCCCCCAATCTGGCCTGAACCGGACGGAAATCATGCTGCTGGTGATTTTGGCAGCGCTGATTGTGATTGCAGGGGCTCTGGCTTTTATATTTTTGATAGGGGGATAACGGCCGTTACATGAAACAGATCGAACTCGTCAAATCTATTCACATTGAGGCAGAGGCAACGGCCGTTTACTCACATCTGGCCGATATTTCAAACCATCCAGGCTTGCAGCCGCTTGTCGTCGAAACCCGTGAAATTGAGCGAACTGTGGCTGACGATGGTCAAACCGTTATTCATTTTTTCTCAGTAGAACAATTTCACTTCCTCGGTTTTATCCCGTATCAGAACAAAATCCGCGTCAAAATGACACAAATTCCAGAAGAGCATCTCCTGATTCAAGCGGTTGACAGCTTTCCCAATATCACCCTGATCAGCCGAACCACCTTTCAACCAGATGCGACGGGAACGGCCGTTACCGAAACCATCCACATCAGCACCCCCAATTTTGTCGCCGGATATGTGCAGAAAACGGCCGATGCCGCCCACGACGTGCTGATGCAAAATTTGAAGACACGTCTGGAAACCCCGCAGAAGCAAAACCCTTGATTAGTCGTTATCTGCCTGTGCTTTTTCGGCCACTTCAGCCAGCACTTCGTAAGGTTGGGCGCCGCTGACGAGGTATTTGTTGTTGTAGACAAGTGCCGGCACGCCGCTGAGTCCATAGGCATACGCTTGTTCCACATCAGCTTGCATTTCGGCCTGGTAATGGGGATTGGTCAGAGCGGCTAAAAATTCATTGGGGTCAAGGGAAACGGCCGTTGCCGCTTCTGCTAGCACGGCCAACTCGCTGATATCTTTAGCCTCCAACCAATACGCGCGGAAAACGGCATCATGATACGCTTCACCAACCCCCTGTTCTTCAGCAAATTTAGCGCCAATAAGCGCCGGGCGGCTGTCAATGCCAAACGGGCCGACGTTCAAAGCCAGGCCATATTGGTCTTGGGCAATGGCATACAGGCGGGGACGGCCAGCTTCGATGCGCGCCCGGTATTCGGGCGGCACAGGTGGTGCGCCTGGGGGACGCAGTTCATAGGAACGCCACTGGATAGTTACGCCATGTGAGTGTTTGAGCTTCTCCAAACTGGAGGAGACAAGAAAGCAAAATGGTCAAACAAAGTCAGACCAGACATTAAGATGGACAGGTTGATGAGTCATGGTTTTTCCTTTGGCAGTCGAAAGAATAAAGTGCCGGATAATCTTTAATCTTCATGCTTCAATCTTTTTTGATAATAGATTCGCTTGAAACGACCCGCAAAGCCGTCTAGCTCTCCCCACTGCTTGTAACCATATTTTTCATAGAAACGAGGCGCCTGAAACTCAAATGTGTCCAGATGGACAGTCGTGCAGCCGCGTTGCACAGCTTCTTGTTCAGCCATCGCCAACATTTTTTCACCAAGTCCCTGCCCGCGCAAGGACTCGTCCAGCCAGAAGGTGTCGATAGCCAGAAAACCCCAATAGGTGTAGCCCAACAATCCGCCAATAATGTCGCCATTTTGATTGCGGATGAAGAGGTTGAACGGCCTGCCATCTTCATAACCAAAGTGGGTAGCATTGTATGCGCCCAAACCACGATTAATAATTTCTTTTTCTGCGGAAGAGGCATTGTCTTCCTGGCTGATTTGGTAATTGGTCATTTCTCGTTTTCCTCTTGTTTCTCCCGATTATACCTGGGACAATCTCAGACATGTACAAAAAAGATTATTTTATGCGCCTGGTGGAACAGTTAACGGTCGTTATCGCTCAGGTTGCTAAACTTGGCAAAGAAGAAGAGTACCAGGATGCGCTGGATATCACTGA
>JACSSI010000572.1 GCA_014879345.1 Anaerolineae bacterium
GACCCTGCACCAAATGAGCCAATGGCTCGTCAACTCCGACCTCGACATTCACATCGCCCTCAACCTCGACGGCGGCCCCTCCACCGGTCTCCTTCTCGCCGATTCAGACCTCGCCATTCCGGCTTTCAGCCCCCTACCTGTGGTGATTATTGTGCATGAGAAGTGAAGTTTGAAGATTGGAGATTAAACAGCCACGCGCCCCGCTACGCAATTTAAGGCTCCCACTGGGACACAGCACCTAATAAAAACCCTGCATCTGTTACCACCTCAGATAGGCCGCTGCCATCTGCCAGAACACGCCAAACAGGAGACAATTGGCGTTGCCCTTCATACAATTCATCTGGCTCATCCAGCAGCAGATACGCTCCATCCGGTGACCAGTAAACAAACTCTATAGGATAAGTATTGCCCGGCAGATTGGCAATTTCTTGCTGCCACAGCAGTTCACCGGTGCTTGCATTGAGAACGGATAACCAGCTTGTCAGCGGTACCTCTGCACAAGACAAAAGGTACGCCAGATTTTTGCCATCCGGCGACCAATCCCAGTTGTGCAACCCTAGTTTGGGTTGCATACAACTTTCGTTAACTGGCAGAGTATAGGCAATGCCACCCGCTACCGGCCCCACTGCACCCGCACGGTAAAGGATGTACTGTCCATTAGGCGACAAGGAGTGCACGGGTTGGCTAAAGGGCAAAGTAGTACCTTCATCCACCCTATAAAGAAGTGAAGCTACTTCTTCATGGGTGCTTTTGATGAGCAACCCCGACCCGTCGTCTGTCCATTCAAACGCATCATTGACAGTCGCCTCAAGCGGCGTTTCAAACGTGCCAATTTTTTCGGCTGTTTTGGTAGTTGTCTGGAGTAACCAGACCTGCCCCGTGGCTCCTTCTTCACTAAAGTTAGCTTGTGCCACCGCGATATAATCCCCAGCAGGCGACCAACTGGCTCCTATTAAATCGGGAGCAAGGGTCACACATGTTTCAGTTTGCTCGGCTAGGTCAAAGATACAAACTTGTTCCTCAACTAAATAGGCAAACTGCTGGCTATCTGGGTTCCAGGTGGGGGACAAGCGCGATTGGCCTTGTCCGCTGGCGACTTCTTCTCCTGTTTGCAAATCGGTCACTTGCCATTTTCCTCGGCTGCTGCTGACACTGGTTGAAGTGATGAGATAACGACCGTCAAGCGAAATCTGCGGCGAGTTTGTCCAGAAGTACAACCATACAGTATCGCCTACGGCTCCCAAGGGTTTGGCGACAGGTTCAACGGCACTGCCAGCCACATCTGTACGAGCTAAAACACCATCACGATACAGCAACACAACTAGAGGATCATCAGGTTTTGTCACGACCAGCGGAGAAGGGGTCTCTGTCACAGGGGCATCCTGTGACAGAACGATAGTCGGGACAATAACCGTAGCGGCGTCCGACTCACCCGTTGACGATGTTCCTGCTTCACAGCCAACCAACAGACAAACACCCAAAACAAGACTTAACAAGTTATTTCTCATATACACCCCCATTCATTAAATAGAGCCATCCTCGCTCCGGCACGGTCTTCTGCTAGTCGCTGTGGCCGGACTCCTGTCCGAGCCACACCCCACTTGGCAGCACCAAATCATTGAACTGAAATCAAGCAGCCAACATCTCAACTACACAAAACAAACAACTCCCCCATAAAATTCCCTAATTCATGTTGACAAAGCATCCGGTCATTGCTATTATTTCTTATAATTCGTTACTTTCCGATATAACGATAGGTTATTTATGCAAACAGAAACCACATATGAAGAATTTCTCCAATTTTGTAAAGGGTTAGCAAATGCAAACCGGCAGCATATTTTGTTTGCCGTGTTTGTAGACAAACAGGAACATACCGTTGGTGAAATAGCAGAAAAAGTTGGTATAGCCAATTCAACCGCTTCTGAGCATTTATCAATACTCAAGAGTGCAGGGATACTTCAGTCTGAAAAGCGAGACAGAGAAGTTTATTACATGGTTAATAAAGACAAAATCCGTGAATATATTATACTCATTGAAGTGTGGTTGACATGCTGTTAGCCACACACTTTTTATCAACAGGCAAATGAACTTCAAAATAAACTAAAAATCACCTGCGTGCGTTTCCAATATTTTTTTACCTAACAATTCGTTATATCACGAAATTACGAATATAAATACATTTAGGAGGATTTCTACATGAAAAGAAACACGATTCGCCCGGTTATCATTTTTTTGATCATTGCCTTTGTTATTGCCGTCGGTATTAGCGTATACACATATACTGAGCCAAAGCTCACCCTTTTTCATCCTGACAAAATAACGAATAATTTTGCCCATATGGATCAGATTTTCCCGTCCCGCATCATTCATAAATCAACAACCTCCTACCACTATTTTAAAAACCCAACCGCAATTCCCACAAGTTATGTATATGACGGGCAAGATAAGATGCTTGATGAGTTTTTGACCCGATCCAAGACAACAGGGCTACTTGTTATTCAAGATGACACAATTGTGTATGAAGAATATTTTGAAGGCTACGATGCTTCGACTACAGCAACCTCCTATTCCGTAGCCAAATCCTTTATTTCCACGTTGGTTGGAATTGCGATTGATGATGGCTTGATTGAAAGTGTCCACGATCCCATCACGCAATATGTGCCTGAATTGCGCGGCTCTGGGTTTGATGGCGTGAGCATTGCCTACATTTTGCAAATGTCATCGGGCCTTGATTTTACAGAGTCTTATGATGACAAAAGCACTGATGCCTTTAAGATGTTTGATCAGATGTTTATTTTTATGCAGCCACTTGACAATATTGCAGCTTCATATGGCTCTTCAGTTGAACCAGGCACTCAATTTCATTACGCCAGTATCAACACCCACGCCTTAGCCATGCTAGTAAGATCTGTTTCTGGTCAGGAATTAACAAGTTATCTGGAGCAAGAATTATGGCAGCCACTAGGTATGGAAAATGATGCATTTTGGTCTTTGGATAATCATGGGTCTGAACTCGGCTTCATGGGGTTGAATGCAACGCTGCGAGATTTTGCCAAATTGGGGAGCCTCTTCCTCAATAAAGGTCAATTTAATGGACAGCGCATTGTTTCTGAATCTTGGGTTACAGAAGCAACAACGCCTGATGCAGACTTTTTGCAACCAGGGCAAATTGATGAAGATTGGGGCTATCAATATCAATGGTGGATACCGCGCGGCTCTACAAGAGATTTTGCTGCAATTGGTATTTGGGGACAAATGATCTACGTCAACCCTGAGGCAAATATGGTCATTGTAAAAACAAGTGCAGATAAGGATTTTAAGGAACATGAGTATGAGGCTATACAACTATTCAGGACAATTGCACAAGAATTTAAGACAGATAAGTAAGCCATGAAATTCTCAACAATGCTTTTTTGACATCCCCTCGTTTAACGCTATAATTCTTGGTCGTTGTGTGGGTTGTCCGACCACTCCCCATACAAACTTATAATCTTTACAAATCGGCATCGTGAATGCCGATTATTTTTGGAGGTACATAGTGTACGCTATCGTAGAAAGTGGCGGCCGGCAATACCGCGCCGAGGAAGGCCACAGTTTTTCAGTAGAAAAGCTGCCTTTCGAAGTCGGAGATCAAATTGAACTTGATAAAGTCTTACTTGTTGCGAGTGATGACGGGGTGAAAATTGGTCAACCGACTATTGAAGGTGTTTCGGTTAAAGCAACCGTCGTCGAACAGTATCGTGGTAAGAAAGTTTTCGTTTTTAAATATAAGCCGAAGAAACGGTATCGCAATCGCAAAGGTCATCGGCAAAGTTATACTCGTCTACGCATCGACTCGATCGTAGGGGGTTAAGGAGAGAATAACATGGCACATAAGAAAGGTGCAGGTTCAACCCGTAACGGCCGTGATAGTAACTCAAAGCGCTTGGGTGTAAAAATGTACGGCGGCGAAACAGTCATCCCCGGT
>JACSSI010000573.1 GCA_014879345.1 Anaerolineae bacterium
GGGTTTTGATAATCTGGCACATGTGCGACGGGTTTTTCAAGCAAGATTGGCGGGAGCCTTGTTTTCAGGCTGACTTTGGAAACGCCCTGGGTGGAGGAGTGGAGGTATTGATCATGACGATAAAAGCGAGGATAATTGGGTGGTTTTGGGCGGCGAGATTGGTAAACAGGAAACGGCCGTTACACAGACAAAGCTATAATTGATACTTGTTAGATACTGGCAATGGTGCCAGATCAAATTAATTCATTTCTAGTAAGGAGAAAAACGATGAGTAAAAAAGATAAAAAAGAAAAGGCAGCAGTTTATAACATTCTGGCCTTTAACTTTGCCGGTGAAAAAACTGCGGAAGAAACAGTCAAGGAGATCAGAAAATCTGGCGTATTAAATGGTCAGCTCATCGTTGCTGAAGCGATTGTTTCCGTAGATGCAAAAGGTAAATCACATATCCACGAACCAGGACATGGTATTGCCGGTGGTACAATGGGTGTTGTCGCTGGTGGTCTGTTAGGGCTGATTGGCGGCCCCGCCGGGCTGTTGGCCTGGACAGTTGGCGGTGCGGTGGTTGGCGGCGTGGCTGGCAAATATTTGGGACGGCCGTTTTCCAAAGGCGATCTCAAAGAAATCGGTGAAGCCATGCAGCCAGACACCTCCGCTTTCCTGCTTCTAGTAGAAGATTGGACCAGCGAAAACATCATCAACAGAATGGATGGTTATAACGCCAATGTCATCACCCTTACCGTTGGTGATGAACTCTCCGGCGAAATTGCCCAAATGACAACTGTCGAAGTTACCGAAGATGCCCCAGCAGAAGATGCTCCGGCAGAAGATGCTCCGGCTGCTGCTGATGCAGATTCTGATAAATAGCGGCTGATGAGTTGTGAGATGGGGAGACGCAATCCCCATCTCCAACACTGTCGAAATAGAAACGCCAGTGTCTAGAATTTATTTTGCGGCGTTGGCTGGAGATGGTGGCGGAGAACCCTGATTTGGCTGAGGAACAACCGTGGAAAACGGCCGTTGCCAAAGATTACGCCTGGCTGGGCAATGCCGTCACCAAACATTACCGTGGCGACGACAGCGATATGCCCATTTTGATGAAAGGGATTCTGGCTGCGTTTGCAGGTATGACGGTAGAAGCGTTTGCCGCCCGCGCTGGTGAGTTTTTGCGCACCCAATCGCACCCTATGTTGAAACGGCCGTATATCCAATGTGGCTATGCCCCCATGATCGAACTGCTGCGTTATTTGGAAGCCCATGGGTTTACCAACTTCATCGCCTCTGGCGGCGGGCGTGATTTTATGCGCCCGATCACGGCGGAGATGTATGGCATTCCGCCAGAGCGCGTCATCGGCAGCAGTGTGTCGTTGGCGTTTCGTGCCAGCGATCATGGTGGTGATGTGCTGACCCAGCCGCATCTGGATGTGTTGGACGACGGGCCAGTGAAGCCGCTACGCATCTGGAGCCGTATCGGACAGCGTCCCATCCTGGCGGCAGGCAATTCCAACGGCGACATCCCCATGTTGCAATACACTGAGGGGAACGCGTACCCCTCCCTCTGTTTGCTGGTCAACCACGATGATGCCGACCGGGAGTTTGATTACGCGGCCGGGGCGGAAGATGCCTTGAAAACGGCATCGGATCGTGGCTGGGTGGTGGTTAGTATGAAACAAGATTGGCGTACTGTTTTTGCTGCTGAGACACAGTAGCGCATGACGACAGGCGGCGTCTGGCATTGTGCTGATGTCTTTCGCGGAATCAACGGCAGTTAATGCCAAATCCGGCGCACCGAGCTAATTAGGGCTGCCGGAGTCACTGTTTTGATTATGGTTATAATGACGATTAATTTGGCGAGATAATTGAGATGAAAACAAACTATTACCAACTTTCTGATAATGACTTTATTACATCGGTTGATTTGACAGACTGGGAGTCTATCCGCCAAAACAAAGACTCCAAGCATCCATATTGGCTCTTCGTAGAAGATATCACAACAGCAGAGTTGGCCGAAAACTTAAAATATCTACAACTTCACCCGCTTATCACGGAAGATTGTTTATCTTCTGATCACAGCACATTGGTGGATCGGTATGTAGATGCCATTTACATTGAATTTCCCACCAACGCGGGCCATGAGCATGGCGAAGTTGCCTACCTTTCTATTATTTGCCTCACGGATGCAATTGTTACCATTAGACGGGGTGAGGTAGCGTCATTACCCAATTTTATAAGCCTGTTACAAGCAGATAAAAAATTAACAATAGGTAACACAGCTAATTTACTGTATTTATTGTTTGATTTCTTCACCGACAAGACGATTACCCAAAGCCTGGTTTACAGGCAGCACTTGAATCTTTTGGAAACAAAGCTTGTTCAAGACCCGGATGATATAGATCCCAATGAAATCACCACTTTAAAACGACAAGTGACGCAGTTGGAGTCTATCTGTGAGGATCAACTGTATTGTGTGAAATCGTTAATCATCCATGATAACACGATTATTGACACGGCTGGGCAGGACGCTTATTTTAATGACCTGGTTAGTAATGGTGAACATGCCTTGAGATCGATTTCCCGGTTAAACGGCCGTGTCAAGGATTTACAGGACGATTTCATGTTACAACATCGTGAATCTTCAGAAAAACGATTACGCATCCTCACCATTATCTCCGCTATTTTCTTGCCCTTGACGTTTATCACTGGCTTTTTTGGTATGAATTTTATCGACATGATGCTGCTGAAGATGAATTATGGTTCTTTGATGGCTGTCGGTATTATGGTTGTCATCACGCTCAGTTTATTGGTGTATTTCAAAATCGGTGGTTGGTTTGATTAAGGCCACGCGTGGAGAAAGTGGATGTGAGAAGGTAAAAGTTGACTGTTTTCCATGCCCCAAATCCTCTCACCCCGTATAATCCTGCCCCGTGAAAAAAGGAATTATCTTACTCATTATTGGTTTATTGGGCGTGACGGGTTGTTACCTGGCTTATCGAGCCTACGGCTATGTGCGCTATATCAACGATCCGCGCAGTCAGGCATTTATGCAGTGGGCCACGAGCAGCAACGTAGACCGCAGCAGTTTAATTACGGTACAGCGTGAGGCTTGTCCCGGCGCACCCTTTATCCTGCCCTCAGATGGCTTCATCGGTTTGCTCTATAATGATCCACGCGGCCCCTATTCCAGCCGAAATCCCCACCAGGGCATTGACATTTTCAGCAACACGGAACCGGGTCTGACGCCAGTTTACGCCGCTTATGATGGTTATCTCACCCGTGAAGAAACGTGGAAAAGCTCGCTTATTCTGCGCGTGCCGGATGATCCGCTGCGCCCTGGCGAACAAATCTGGCTGTATCACACGCACATGGCTGACAGCGATGGCAATGATTTTATTGAAGAGGCGTTTCCCCCCGGCACGCAGGAGTTTTTTGTGGAACAAGGCACGCTGTTGGGCTACACCGGCGACTATAATGGTAATTCTGCCCGCGATGTGTGGGTGCATTTACACTTTTCTATCGTGAAGGATGATGGCAACGGCCGTTATCAAAACGAACTCGAATTCAGCAACACCCTCGATCCCACACCCTACCTCGGTTTGCCCGTAAACTACAACGATGCGTCTGCTGAAATGGCTTGCATCGCTGTTTCCCCTTAAAATAAGGCTATCGCTAACAAGTCACAACATGAGGCACGTCATGTGCCTAAATGAGGCATAACATGAACAAGAAAGTATGTATTATCACTGGTGCAAATTCAGGCATCGGCAAAGCGGCCGCTATTCAAATTGCGCGTGAGGGTCATCAAGTGGTGATGGCTTGCCGCAACCCGGAGCGAGCCGAAGCGGCACTGCAAGATGTGCGCAAGGCATCTGGCAATGAGACGGTTGAATTGATGATTGTGGATATGTCGCTGCAAGCGTCGATCCGGGAATTTGCGGCTGCTTTTTTGGCGAAGTATGCCGTGTTGGACG